>NZ_BADB01000185.1:0-9250 GCF_000333415.1 Microbacterium sp. B24
TCACGGCACGAGCACTACGTTCTCGGCCGGATGGAGAGCGGTCTGTCCCTCGACGCCGCCGTCGCCGAGGCGCAGCAGCTCGGTTACGCCGAAGCAGACCCGACTGCCGACATCGGCGGCTCGGACGTGCAGCTGAAGGTCGTGATCCTGGCGAACGAGGTCCTCGGCGCCGACATCACGCCCGCCGATGTCACATGCGAGGGCATCGTCGGCGTGACACCCGAAGACATCGCACGCGCCGCTGCCGAGGGTGCGCGGTGGAAGCTCATCGGCTCGGCGCGCCGTGATGAGACGGGAGCGGTCGTCGCGAGCGTTCGCCCCGTGGCGCTGGCCGCCACCCACCCCCTCGCCGGCGTGTCCGGGGCCACCAACGCCGTCTCATTCGACACCGACCTGCTCGGCACCGTCACGGTGTCCGGACCCGGCGCTGGGCGCGTCGAGACGGCCTACGCACTGCTGTCGGACATCATCGCGATCGACGCCGCGCAGCACGCCCCGATCGAGGTGGGGTCGTGAGCGCGCCGGTGATCGAGAACGACCTGATCGTGACGTCGCCCTTCGACGGCGTGATCATCGGCACCGTCGTACAGAGCGGACCGGACGAGATCGACGGCGTCCTCGATCGTGCGCGCACGGGCGCGGCGATCTCCCGCGATCTCTCCCGCTTCGCACGGCACGAGGTCCTCGAGCGCGCCGCGGCGCTCCTTCGGGAGCGGGCGGACGAGGCCGCTGCGCTCATCGTCGCCGAGGCGGGCAAGACCATCCGCCAAGCGCGCAAGGAGGTGCGGCGGGCCACGATGACGCTCTCGCTCTCGGCGGATGCCGCGCGCTCGCACCCCGGCGAGGTGATCGCCTTCGACGCCTTCGAGGGCTCGGAGAGCCGGCGCGGCTGGTTCACGCGCGAACCGCTCGGCATCATTGTGGCGATCACCCCGTACAACGACGCGTTGAACCTCGTCGCGCACAAGCTGGGCCCCGCCATCGCCGGCGGCAATGGCGTGATCCTCAAGCCCTCTCAGTTCACGCCGCTGACGGCGCGGTTCCTGGTCGACCTGCTGATCGAGGCCGGACTTCCCGACGAGATCGTCACCGTCGTGCACGGTGACCGGCATCTCGCGCAGGCGCTCGTCGCCGCCCGCGAGGTGCGCATGGTCTCCTTCACGGGCGGCTTCGCGACGGGTGAAGCGATCGCGCGACACGCGGGACTGAAGAAGCTCGCGATGGAACTGGGCGGGAACGCGCCCGTGCTCGTGTTCGCCGACGCCGACCTCGACGCCGCCGCAGAGGCGTGCGTCTCGGGCGCGTTCTGGGCAGCGGGACAGAACTGCGTGGGTGCGCAGCGTCTGCTCGTCCAGCGATCGGTGTACGACGCCTTCCGCGAACGCGTCGTCGCTCGCACCGCAGCTCTTCGTGCCGGAGATCCGACGGACGAGGCCACCGATGTCGGCCCGATGATCACGGAGGATGCCGCGCGGCGGGCCGAGCGACTCGTGGCCGACGCCGTCGCCGCGGGGGCACGCGTGCTCGTCGGCCATCGTCGCACCGGATCGGTCTACACTCCGACCGTCGTCGAGAACGTCCCCACTTCGTGCGAACTCTGGGCCGACGAGGCGTTCGCCCCCGTCGTGACGCTGGTTGCCTTCGACACGGAAGACGAAGCGATCGCGCTCGCAGAAGAGCCGGAGTATGCGCTCCATGCCGCCGCGTTCACGTCCGACATCGCGCGCGCCCTGCGTGTCGCCGATCGGCTCGAGGCCGGCGGGGTCATGATCAACGACTCCTCCGACTACCGTGTCGACAGCATGCCCTTCGGCGGAGCCAAGTACGGCAGCATGGGCCGTGAGGGCGTCCGGTTCGCCTACGAGGAGATGACGCAGCCCAAAGTCATCTGCATCAACGCATGAACGCCGTGCGGGTGGAGCGCGACGCGCTCGGTCAGTGGGAGGTCCCCGCTGACGCGTACTGGGGTATCCACACGGCACGTGCGCGTCGGAACTTCGAGATCAGCGGGACGCCGATCTCCCGGCATCCCGCTCTGGTCGCTGCGCTCGCCGAGGTCAAGCTCGCTGCCGCGACGGTCAACGCCGCCCACGGACTCATCGACCCGCTCATCGGCAGGGCGATCGTCGCCGCGTGTCGACGCATCATCGCGGGTGAGCTGCACGACCACTTCGTCGTCGACGTGATTCAGGGCGGCGCCGGCACGAGCTCCAACATGAACGCGAACGAGGTCATCGCCAACGCAGCGCTCGAAGCACTCGGAATCGCGCGCGGCCGCTACGACGTCGTCCATCCCATCGACCACGTCAACCGCAGTCAGTCGACCAATGACGTGTATCCGACCGCGATCCGGCTCGCGACCGTCCGCGCCCTGCGGCGACTCGCCCCCGAGCTGACGGCGCTCGCGGCATCGTTCGAGGACCGCGGCGACGCGTTCGCCGGAATCCGCAAGATCGGGCGCACCCAGTTGCAGGACGCCGTGCCGATGTCGCTCGGCGACGAGTTCACCGCGTTCGCGGCGGCGATCTCAGAGGATCTGCGCCGTCTCGAGGAGACGGTGCCGCTCCTGTTGGAGTGTTCCCTCGGCGGTACCGCGATCGGCACCGGGGTCACCGCTGACGCGGCGTACCGGGGCGACATCGTCGCCGCGCTCGCGGCGGCATCCGATCTGCCCGTCACCCCCGCGGCGCATCTGTTCGAAGCGAGCTGGGATACCAGCGCCTTCCTGCAGACCTCGAGTCTGTTGCGGCGGATCGCGGTCAAGCTGTCGAAGATCAGCAGCGACCTGCGACTGCTTTCCAGCGGACCGCAGACGGGGCTGGGTGAGATCCGCTTGCCCGCGCAGCAGGCCGGGTCCTCGATCATGCCAGGAAAGGTCAACCCCGTCATCCCGGAGGCGATGAACCAGGTCGCGTTCGCGGTCATGGGTGCCGACGTCACGATCGGCATCGCCGCCGAGTCCGGGCAGCTGCAGCTCAATGCGTTCGAGCCGGTGATCGCGCACAGTCTGCTGCAGGCGATCGAGTGGCTGACGAACGGTGTGCGGATGCTGCGGGAGCGTTGCGTCGACGGTATCCGCGCGCGGGAGGAGACGCTCGAACGCAATATCAGCGTCGCCGTCGGGGCCGTGACGGCGCTCGTTCCGGCCATCGGGTACGAGGCGGCCGCCCGGGCCGCGCACCAGTGCCTGGCGACGGGGGAGTCGCTGGTCGACGCCGTGGTTGCGCACGCGGGCATCGATCGGGACGAGGTCGCGCAGCTTCTGGCGGCGGCGCGGTGACGCGCAGCCGGTTCAGCTGCGGTCGATCGCGCGCGTGAGGGAGACGGCAGTGACGGTGTTGGCTACGCCCGGAATCGCGGCGACCTGTTCCCAGATCTGCCCGATGCGATCCATCGTGGCGGCGTGGAGTGTGACGAACAGGTCGTACTCGCCCGACAGTACATCGCAGCGGACCACTTCGGGGATGCCGCGCAGGGTCGCGATGACGCGGTCATCGCGCATGCGGTCGGAGCGGTACACCATGACGATCGCCGTCACTCCTCGCGCCGCCGCCGCTCCCGGCACGACCGTGTACCCGGCGATCACGCCGTCGCGCTCCATGCGTTCCATGCGCTGCTTGACGGCGTTGCGCGAAAGGTGCACGCGCGCTGCGATGGCGACGAGGGGCACGCGCGCGTCGGCCGTGAGAGCCGCGAGGATCTCGCGGTCGATGTCGTCGAGGGTGCCGCTGATCATGCTGACTCCGTGCATTAAAAGCAATTGTGAATGTTAATAAGGCACACTAGCGTGGAGGTGCGTACTGCGGAAGCGGGATCGCGCCGCGGGACGTGACAGACGCCGATCCGCTTTCAGGAGGACCTCATGAGTGCACGCCCCGACCGTCGACGCGGCGAGAGCCTGTCCGATCTCAGCCTCGCCGTCCACGGCGGCATCCATGTGGATTCGACGCGCGCCCTGCGCACTCCGCTCGTGATGGCGAACTCATATGCCCTTCCGGAGGACCCCAGCGAGATCAGCTGGTCGGCGACCGCGCCCGGGCTCTACACGCGCAACACCGGCGTCAATCAGCAGGCGTTGCAGGACAAGCTCGCGGCGCTCGAGGGCGGGGAGGATGCCGTGGCTCTCGCCTCCGGCGTCGCCGCCCTGCATGCCGTCTTCTTCACTCACGTGCGCGTCGGCGATCACGTCGTCGTCAGTGACGAGACGTATGAGGCGACGTGGCGGCTCTGGACCGAACTGCTGCCGGGGCGCTACGGCATCGAAGCGACGTTCGTCGACATCAGCGACCTCGACGCCGTCCGCGCCGCGATGCGGCCGCAGACCCGGCTGGTGTGCATCGAGACCATCGCGAACCCCACCACGAAGGTCGCCGACGTGGCCGCGCTCGCCGAGATCGCGCACGCGAGCGATGCCCTGCTCATGGTCGACTCGACGTTCACGCCCCCGCCGCTGTATCGCCCGCTGCACGATGGCGCCGACCTCGTGGTCCACTCCCTCACGAAGTACATCAACGGTCACGGCGATGCGATGGGCGGGGCCGTCATCGGCCGCCGCGAGCTGATCGAGCCGATCAAGGCCGACGCCATGGTCGATGTCGGCGGTGTCATCTCGCCCTTCAATGCGTGGCAGATCCAGCGCGGCTCGGTCACGCTTCCGTTGCGGATGCGCCAGCACACGGCATCCGCGGCCGCGATCGCTGCCTTCTTGGAGGATGACCCGCGGGTCGCCTTCATCCGGTACCCGGGCCTTCGCACTCATCCGGACCACGCGCTCGCGACGCGGCAGTTCACGGCTGGGTTCGGCGGCATGATGGCCTTCGCCGTCGACGGCGATCCCGATACGCAGAACCGGTTCGTGTCGCGGCTGCGGCTGATCACGTCGGGGTTCTCGCTCGGCCACGACGACTCACTGATCGTTCACACGGGCACCGGGGGTGGGCGCGTCGCCGCGTACCCCGAGGAATTCCGCCGCTGGGGTCACCTGCGACTGTCGGTGGGCCTGGAAGACACCGCGGATCTGTTGGCCGACATCGCCGCCGCGCTCGACGAGACGTTCGACGGGCGCTGACCACCGGACATGCGCACAGTGGCAGGAATGCGCGCCTGCGCGACCGGATGCCGCCGTCATGCGGCGTCGGCCCATGCGGCGCGGCCGGTAGAATCGCGGCATCCGCCCGTTCGGGCACGTTCTCTCCGTTCACGGCATCGCTGCAAGGATCCCTCATGACCCGCATCTCTGACTCAGGACTCTCTGTCGCCGTCGTCGGCGCCACCGGACAGGTCGGCACGGTCATGCGCGAGATTCTCGCCGAACGGGCCTTCCCGATCCGTGAGCTCCGCCTGTTCGCCACGGCGCGCTCGGCCGGCACGGCTGTCGAGTTCGGCGGCGAGACCATCATCATCGAGGACGTCGCCACCGCCGATCCCACCGGCATCGACATCGCGCTGTTCAGCGCCGGTGCGACCGGCTCGCGTGCGCACGCCCCGCGTTTCGCCGAGGCCGGCGCAGTCGTCATCGACAACTCGAGCGCCTGGCGCATGGACCCCGAGGTGCCGCTCGTCGTCAGCGAGGTCAATCCCCACGCGACGGTGAACCCGCCGAAGGGCATCATCGCCAATCCGAACTGCACGACGATGGCGGCCATGCCGGTGTTGAAGCCGCTCGACGCCGCGGCCGGGCTGGAGCGACTGGTCGTCAGCACCTACCAGGCCGTGTCGGGCTCGGGCCTCGCCGGCGCGCAGGAGCTGCTCGGTCAGGTCGAGGGCGTTCTTGCCCAGGGGCACACGCTCGATCTCGTGCACGACGGCAGCGCACTCGACTTCCCGCAGCCGGAGAAGTACGTCGCGCCCATCGCGTTCGATGTGATCCCCTTCGCCGGCAACCTCGTCGACGACGGCGACAACGAGACCGACGAAGAGAAGAAGCTCCGCAACGAGAGCCGAAAGATCCTCGAGCTTCCCGACCTTCGCGTCGCCGGCACGTGCGTGCGCGTGCCGGTCTTCACCGGGCATTCGCTGTCGATCCACGCCGAGTTCCGCGACGACATCACGCCCGAGCGGGCGCGCGAGATCCTGGCATCCGCTCCCGGTGTCGTTCTCGAAGAGGTGCCCACCCCGCTGCAGGCCGCCGGCAACGACCCCAGCTACGTCGGCCGCATCCGTGCCGACCAGTCCGCGCCCGAGGGCAAGGGGCTGGTGCTCTTCATCAGCAACGACAACCTCCGCAAGGGCGCCGCGCTCAACGCCGTGCAGATCGCCGAGATCGTCGCCACGCGACTGACCGCCGCCGCCTGACGGCGGTCCGAGCACCGCTCACCGCGAGACCGCCTGACTGCGAGACACGGTCCGCGCACCGAAACACCGCCGGACGGCGCGTGTCTCGGTGCGGAACTCGTTTCTCGCGGAATTGAGCGGTGCGAAAGAACCGCAAGAGTTGACGGCGGTGGATGCCGCGCCTCGCGGAGGCCGTGGAAAACGGCGCCTAGACTGGATCATTGTGAGTGAACCCGTCGACGTCGTCCTGATCGGCGGTGGCATCATGAGTGCCACCCTCGGAACCCTCCTGAAGCAGCTGCAGCCGGACTGGAAGATCGTGGTGCTCGAGCGCCTCAGCGACGTCGCCGAGGAGTCCTCCAACGCCTGGAACAATGCCGGCACGGGACACGCGGCGCTCTGCGAGCTCAACTACATGCCCGAGGCCAAGGACGGATCGGTCGACCCTGCCAAGGCGATCTCGATCAACGAGCAGTTCCAGCAGAGTCGGCAGCTGTGGGCGAGCCTGGTGGAGCGCGGCATCCTCGATGCGCCGTCCACCTTCATCAACGCGACCCCCCACATGACCTTCGTGCGCGGCGAGAAGGATGTCGCGTACCTCAAGAAGCGTTACGAGGCGCTGCGCACGCAGCCGCTGTTCGAGGGCATCGAATACTCCGAGGACTCCCGCGTCATCAATCAGTGGGCACCGCTGCTCATGCACAAGCGCAAGAAGGCCGACGAGCCTTTCGCGGCCACGCGCGTTCCGGCCGGCACCGACGTCGACTTCGGTTCACTGACCCGTCAGCTCTTCTCCCATCTCGCCGACCAGGGCGTCGATGTCGTCACCAATCGCGAGGTGCGAAAGCTCCGCAAGAACGCGGACGGCACGTGGAACGTGTCGTACCGTCACACGCTCGGGCGTACGCCGGGGAGCTTGTCGGCGCGGTTCGTGTTCGTGGGCGCGGGTGGCTGGGCGATCAAGCTGCTGCAGTCCTCGCGCATTCCGGAGATCTCCGGCTACGGCGTCTTCCCCATCGGGGGGCAGTGGCTCAAGACGTCCAACCCCTCGCTCGTCGCGCAGCACAAAGCCAAGGTCTACTCGCAGGCCTCCGTGGGGGCGCCCCCCATGTCGGTGCCGCATCTGGACACCCGCGTCGTCGACGGTGAGACCTCGCTGTTGTTCGGGCCGTTCGCGACCTTCAGCCCGAAGTTCCTGAAGAACGGCCGCATCACCGACATCGTCGCGCAGGTGCGTCCCGGCAACATCGGTCCGATGTTGAAGGTCGCCATCGACAATCCGGGCCTGATCAAGTACCTGGTCAGCGAGCTGCTCAAGAGCCACAAGCGCAAGGTCGATGCGCTCCGCGAGTTCATGCCGACCGCGAAGGCCGAGGACTGGGAGCTGCTGCAGGCCGGCCAGCGCGCCCAGGTCATGAAGAAGGATCCGCAGAAGGGCGGCGTGCTGCAGTTCGGCACCGAGGTCGTCACCTCGGCCGACGGGTCGATCGCCGGTCTGCTGGGAGCCTCTCCGGGAGCGTCGACCGCGGCATCCATCATGCTCGGCCTGCTGAAGACATGCTTCCCCGACCACATCTCCGCGTGGGAGCCGGAACTGAAGGCGCTGATCCCGAGCTACGGATCGACTCTCAACGGCGACCCGGCCGCCGCGGAGGCGTCGCTCGACGCTACCGCCGGCGTGCTCGGCATCAACCGCTGATCCGGGGTCGGGGCGGCACGGGCATGGCGAAGCTGTACTTCCGCTACGGGGCGATGAACTCCGGCAAGTCGACGGCCCTGCTGCAGGCGGCATTCAACTACGAGGAACGCGGACAGCACGTGCTGCTGGCCAAGCCCGAGATCGACACGAAGGGTGCCGATCAGATCTCCAGCCGACTCGGCGTGGAGCGTCAGGTCGACTTCCTCATCGCTGCGGATGCCGATCTGCGCGCCCTCGTCGCCCAGCACGCCGCCCGCTACGACGGACGGGTGGCGTGTCTTCTCATCGACGAGGCGCAGTTCCTCACCCCGGCCCAGGTCGACGACCTGTTACGGATCGTCGTCGACGACGGCATCCCCGCCCTTGCCTACGGCATCCGTACCGACTTCCAGACGCGCGCCTTCCCCGGCTCGGCCCGGCTTCTGGAGCTCGCCCACAGCCTCGAAGAGCTGAAGACCATCTGTCGCTGTGGGCGCAAGGCGCTGTTCAACGCGCGACTGGTCGGTGGTCGGTTCGTCTTCGACGGCGACCAGGTCGCCATCGACGAGCTGTCGCACGAGAAGGTCACCTACGAGTCGATGTGCGCGGAGTGCTACCTGCGCGAGTCGGGCGGCCGGCTCAGCTGACGCGCGCCCCGTCGCGGCGGCGCGGCAGCGGGACCAGCATCGAGGTCGTCCTCCGGTACTGGGCGTATGCGGGGTACTTCGCAGCGGAGATCGACTCGGTGAACACGGTCGACCCGACGAACAGGAGCGTCAGCAGGATGGCCCCGACGATCGTCGGGTTGAGCACGCCGCCCCACACGCCGGCTCCGGAGGCGACCGCGGCCGTCGCGCCGAACGCGTAGAACGCCCACCACTGGGCCTGCTCGAAGAAGAAGTTCGGATGCCGGCTGTAGGCGAAGAGCCCCGTCGCGAGGAAGCCGTCGGCGCTTCCGCGCGCTTTTGCCTGATGGAAGTCCCACTGCTGCTGATCGGCGACCGTCTCACCGATGAGGAATCCGACGAAGAGCGCGGCGATGAGCGCATCGGCCGCCGTGAGCGGAGCCGGATGAGTCCTCGCCCACTCCGCGGGGAGCGTGATCAGGACGAGCAGCGTCATCTGGTACAGCACGATGAACACCAGGTTGAAGACCTGGAACCGTGCGGGCGACATCCTGCCGCGCAGGATCGCCCACCGGTAATCCTCCACCCCGGAGTAGCCGCCCTTCCGCGCGAAGTTGAAGGTCAGCCGCGCACCCCACGCCGTCACGAGCGCCGCCATCAAAACAGGCGCCCG
>NZ_BADB01000184.1:0-2251 GCF_000333415.1 Microbacterium sp. B24
CGAGAGCGTCCCGCACCGCCCCGAAGTGTGGGGCGACGGCGCCGGTGTCGACCTCGACCCAAGGCAGCGCTGGCGCTCACGCCTGCGGGGCGTCGTTCGCGGTGACCGGGGCCTCTTCCGACACCGCGACGCGATGGGTCGCCCCGCGGCGTCCGTAACGCCACCAGAAGAACAGGTAGCACGCGGCGACGAAGGGGACGCCGAAGTACAGCGCCGCGACCTGATTCGGGTCGAACGCGATCGCGACGATCGAGATCAGCAGCAGGGCGAATGCCACGATGGGAACGACCGGGAACAGCGGCGTGCGGTAGGCGAGCGTGCCGATGTCGCCGCCGTCGCGGACGAAACGTCGCCGGTGGAAGTACAGCGACGCGACGATCGACATCCATACGGCCACGACGGCGAAGCCGGCCACCGAGACGAGCACGAGGTAGACGGTCTCTGCCGCGATGATGCTCGACAGCAGCGAGACCAGTGCCAGAGCGAGGCTCACGCTCAGGGCGACGATCGGGATGCCGCGGGGCGTCAGACGCAGGAGCGCCTTCGGGGCGTGTCCCTCTTCCGCGAGTGAGAAGAGCATCCGCGCGCACGAGAAGAGGCCGCTGTTTCCGGCCGAGAGCAGGGCCGTGATGATCACGAAGTTCATGATGTCGGCGGCGAAGGGCACGCCTACGTACTGGAACACATCCACGAAGGGGCTGCTCGTCAGGCCTGCCTGATCGTAGGGGAGGATGGCGGCGATGACGGTGATCGAGCCGACGAAGAGCACGAGCAGTCGCAGCACGGTCGATCGCAGTGCGCGGGGGATGTTCTTCGCCGGGTCCTTGGTCTCTCCGGCCGCGACGCCGATGAGCTCCGAGCCGCTGAAGGCGTAGAACACCGCGAGCGAGGTCACGACGACACCACCCACGCCGCCCGGGAACAGGCCGGCCGGTGTCTGGAAGTTGCTGAAGAGGACAGCGGCGGGGTGCTCCGTCGACAGCGGGGTGAAGCCGAAGATCGCGGCGCCGCCGAGCACGATCAGGGCGACGATCGCGAGCACCTTCACCAGTGAAAGCCAGAACTCGGTCTCGCCGAACACGCGCGCCGAGATGGCGTTGATGGTGAACAGGGTCGCGGCGAAGATGAGGCACCAGAGCCAGACGGGCACCGCGGGAAACCAGCGCTGCATCAGGATGCCGGCGGCCGTGAACTCGGAGCCGAGCGCGACCACCCAGCACAGCCAGTAGAGCCATGCGGTCGTGAAACCGGTCGCCGGGCCGATCGAGCGTGCCGCGTAGATGTGGAAGGCGCCCGAGACCGGGTAGGCGATCGCCAGCTCACCGAGGCACGCCATCACCAGATAGACCACGACCGCGCCGACGAGGTAGGCGATGATCGCTCCCAGGGGGCCGGCCTGGTTGATGGTGTAGCCGGAGCTCAGGAACAGCCCCGATCCGATCACGCCGCCGAGAGCGATCATGATCAGGTGGCGGGCGTCCATGGAGCGCTGCAGACGGCGCAGGGGCACCTGCGTCGCCGTCGTGTGGGGCAGGACGTTCGGGAGGTCCTGCGCGGAAGTGGAGCGCATGTCGGTCTCTCAATCGAGTCGAGGTCGTGGGAATGAGAAGTGCTGCATTTTCACATCGTTGTGATGATGATGCACACCATGTGTTTCCGGGAGATTACTGATGCTCGGGCCCCGGCACAAGGTTTCGGGGTCGATCGAACAGCGCATTCTCGCAGACGGGCGATGTGTCAGCGGCGCGGACGACATGTCAGTGGGCAGGAGCACACCGGCAGGCGCGCACGGACGCGTCGGCTGCGCAGACTGATCGCACCCGTCCCCGACCTGAAGGAGATCGACGTGGACCGACATGACATCGCACTGATCGGATTCGGCGGTGTCAACCGCGCGTTCGCCCAGATCGTCCATGATCGCGGCGAGCGATTGGCAGATGAGCTCGGCTTCGCGCTGCGCATCGTCGCGATCACCGATCTGCGCCTGGGCTCGGTGATGCAGTCCGACGGCATCGATCTCGCCGCCGTCTTCGCGATGCAGGCTGACGACACGTTCGCCGGCTGGCGCGGCGGCGCCGCGGTGCCCCAGAACGACTACGTCATCCGCCACACGACGGCGGACATCGTCGTCGAGGCGACCTTCACCAATCCACTCGACGGAGAGCCCGGCATCTCCCATGTCCGCACCGCGCTGGAGTCCGGCAAGAGCGTCGTGACCACGAACAAGGGTCGGTCGCGCTGGCGTCGGGCG
>NZ_BADB01000183.1:0-9282 GCF_000333415.1 Microbacterium sp. B24
TCAACGGCCAGCGACCTGTGGTCGCTGAACGCGGCGCAGACGGCGATCGACTTCGGTAACGTGGCGCGCAAACGCGTCGTCGACGAAGTCGCTCGGCAAGGTCACCGTCATCGACGACCGCAAGGTGCTCAAGGGCTGGACCCTCGACGCCGCGTGGTCGAAGTTCACGGCGGGCTCCGACGAGATCCCGGCCTCCGCGCTGACGATCACGCCGAAGGCGTTCGACAACGGTTCGCTGCTGCCGGGCGTCACGCTCGGCACCAACGGCACCAAGATCGCCGAGAGCACGGCGGTGTCGACGCTCACCGACGGTGCGCTGCTCGATGCCGACCTGAAGTTCGTGGCGCCGAAGGATGCCGCGGCCGGTCAGTACCACTCCACGCTGACGCTGACGCTCACCTCCAAGTGAGCCCTGCGGCCNGACGCTGAGNNGTGNGGGGAGGTCGTTCGNGACCTCCCCACACGGTGCGTTCACGATGCGATCGGGCCGACGCGGCATCCGTCATCTTCCGGAGCCGTCCCGATCACCCCTCGTTCATCCCCGCGACCACCCCTCGTCGCCCATATCTGCGGAGATTGACCGTGCAGTTCTCGACCACCCGATCGGGAAGGCGCATCCGGCACACGTTCGGTGCGTTCTTCTTCGCGCTCGCTCTCGCGCTCCCCGTCGCCGCGAGCGCGTTGCCCGCTCGTGCCGACGACACCGCTCCCGACCCCGGCGCGTCGGCAGCCTCGGTCGGTGTCGCGACGCGTCCCGCAGGAACGGACGGCCGCCCCGACGGGCGCACCCGATTCGCGTATGCAGCGGATCCCGGCCAGAGCGTGACCGACCAGGTGCTGGTCGGCAACACGGGCACGCAGCGACAGGACTTCACCGTCTACGCGACCGACGCGTACAACGCGACCAGCGGTGAGTTCTCGCTGCTCGCCACCGCCGAGACCCCGCAAGCCCTGGGCACCTGGGTGCGTTTCGAGAACGGCCAGGACCGCATCCAGTTCTCCCTCGAGCCGCAGGAAGTGCGTCTGCTCAGCTTCACCGTCGCCTTCCCCGCGGACGCGACCCCCGGAGATCACGCGGGCGGGATCGTCGCCTCGGTCACGGAGGAGGGGCAACAGGTCAGTCTCGACCGCCGCGTCGCGACGGCGCTGTTCGCGCGCGTGTCCGGCGACCTGCAGCCGCGCCTGACTCTGGCGAGCTTCGATGCGACGTATCAGGGCGACTGGTGGAACCCCTTCGGCGGCACGCTCAAGGTGCTCTATACGGTCGACAACCCCGGCAACGTCGCGCTCGCGGCGAACGTCTCCATGGGAGCCGTGACGTGGTTCGGCATCCCCGCCGCCGAGACGCAGGGCGGAGCGATCCCCGTGCTCCTTCCCGGCAACTCCGCGACCTACGAGTTCGATCTCGTCGGAGTGGGTCAGTGGGGTTACCTGAATCCGGCGGCGAAGCTGACGCCGTTCGTCGACGCCCCGGATGCCGCGATGCAGGTCGCGGTCGCACCGGTGAGCCGCGACACGGTTGTCGTCGCCGTCCCGTGGATGCTGCTGATCGCCGCCGCTGTCGCCGCGGCCGTGGTTCTGCTGCTGCGCTGGCGGCGCCGGCGCGACGAGGCGCGCGCCCGGGAATGGGTCGCCTACACCGAGCAGCAGGCGGCCATCGCGGCCGAGGCGAGGGTGCGTGCCGCCGCGGCGACCGCCCCGGCGGATTCATGACCGGGATCGGGCGGGCGCTGGTCGCGGCGGCACTCGGGCTCGGACTGCTGCTGGTGCCCTCCACGCTGGTCCACGCCGCCGACGACGACGGCAATGACAGCGCCAACCTCACCGTCACCGTCACCGACGGGTCGACCCCCAGCCCCACGCCGCGCCCCACCTCATCGTCCGCCGCACCCGTCCCTTCTCCCTCGTCAGGCAGATCGGGCCCGGGTACGGGGGCGACGGGCGGAAGTGGCGGAGCGGCCGGCACCGGCAGCGGGACGGGCGCCGGCAGCGGGACGGGCACGGGCACGGGCGGCACGGTCAGCATCGCGGGGATGGTCTACGTGAGCGGTGTCAATTCGTCGGTGGCCCTGTCGCCCGATCCTGCGGAGGCGGATGTCACTCTGTGGCTGTCGGTGCGAAACGCCTCCTCGAGCGTGATCGACCTGACCGCCGACTTCTGGATGGAGAGCGTGCTGTTCGGCACGGCACTGGATTCGGCATCCGCGGTGCCCGTCACGGGGCTGCAGCCGGGCGAGACGCGCCTCATCTCGACACGTCTGCACGGTGCCGGCCAGTGGGGCCTGGTCAACACCCACGTGAAGATCACGCCGCCCGCCACCGTCGAGGGCACGGCCTTGACCCCCGTGACCCGCGACGCGCTGGTCGTCGTCTTTCCGTGGTTGAGCATCTTGCTGGCGGCGACGCTCGTGATCGCCCTGCTCGCGTGGCGCGCCGTCGCGCTCGCCCTCGCCGCGAAGACCTCGGAGGCCACGGCATGACCGTGCTCGACGATGCGACTCAGGTCGTCGCCCCGGTCGCGGTGCCCCCGGCATCCGCTCCGCCTCCTCCGCCGCGCCGGCCCCGCCGGATGCCGCGACCCGCTCCTCACTACGCGCCCCTGTCGGCCGGACAGGCTCTCGTACGCGGCATCGTCTCTCTCATCGCCGCCCTCACCCTGGCCTTCGTTTTCCATCTGCTGGTGCTCAGCCACGTGCTGCACTTCGCCGCACAGCAGCAGCTCTCCGACACCTACCGCGCGCAGCTCGCTGCGGGCACGGCGCCGGTCAGCGAGGGGGACTTCGACGACGTGCTCCTCGCCGACGGCGCGCCCGTCGGCATCATCGACATCCCCCGCCTCGGGGTGCACGAGGTGATCGCCGAGGGAACGTCATCGGGTGTCCTCGCCGGCGGCCCCGGCCACCGCCGCGACACGGTGCTGCCGGGCCAGGTCGGCGTCAGCGTCGTGATGGGCCGCGCCGCCGCCTTCGGTGGGCCGTTCGGGCGTCTGCAGTCCTTGCAGCCGGGGGAGCGGTTCGAGGTGCGCACCGGGCAAGGGCTGAACACCTTCGAAGTGTTGGGAGTCCGCTACGCGGGCGACCCGACGCCGCCCGCGCCCGCCCGCGGAGAGAGCCGTCTCATCCTGCTCACCGCGCGCGGGGCGCCGTACGTGCCGACCGGGATCGCGTACGTCGACGCTCGACTCGTCGACAAAGGCCAACCCGCGGGCGCGCGTCAGACCACCCCGATCACGCTGCCGCCGTCGCATGCGGCGCTTGCGACGGACACGACGACCGTCTGGGCACTCGTCTTCGCGCTCCAGTTCCTCGTCGTCGCCGAGATCGCCGCCGTCTGGGCGTTTCGTCGGGTCGGCGCACAGAAGACCTGGATCGTCTTCGTGCCGATCCTGCTGCTGGCCAGCGTCTTCGTCTGCGATCAACTCGTCCGCCTGCTTCCCAACCTTCTCTGACTCGGAGCCCCATGTCTGACGACATCGAACCGTCCCGCGCAGCCCACCGCGCCGAGCGGGCGCACCGCCCGCGCTTCCTCGGACGCGCGAGCGGGCGCGCGCCGGTCTCCGCCGCGCTGGTGATGGCCGGTGGCGAATCGACCCTGTCTCCCGCGCCGAGCGAAGCCGTCGTTCTCGGCGGTGCCCCGGGGACGCACACGGATGCCGTCGGCGCGAGCGCGGTCCCGCTGTCGCCGTCGCAGCTCGAGGCGCGCTCCATCTCCGCGTGGTTCGGCGACCACCAGGTGCTCCACGACGTGTCGTTGCAGATGCCCGCGGGCCAGGTGACGGCCCTCATCGGACCGTCCGGCTGCGGAAAGTCGACGTTCCTGCGCATCCTCAACCGCATGCACGAACTGGTGCCCTCGGCATCCCTCGCCGGCGAGGTGCTGCTCGACCACGACGACATCTACGACGCCGGCCATCGTCTCGTCGACGCCCGCAAGAAGATCGGCATGGTCTTCCAGAAGCCGAATCCCTTCCCGGCGATGTCCATCTACGACAACGTCGTCGCGGGCCTGAAGCTCGCCGGCATCCGCGCGAGCCGCAGCGAGAAGGACGAGCTCGTGGAGACCTGCCTCACCAAGGCCGGGCTCTGGCGCGAGCTGAAGGACCGGCTGCGCGCGCCCGGCGGCGGGCTTTCCGGCGGACAGCAGCAACGCCTGTGCATCGCCCGATCCCTTGCGGTGCGGCCGCGGGTGCTCCTGATGGACGAGCCGTGTTCGGCGCTGGACCCGACCTCCACGCGCGTCATCGAGGAGACGATGACCGAGCTTGCGCGCGAGGTCACGATCGTCATCGTCACCCACAACATGCAGCAGGCGCAGCGGGTGTCCCAGCAGTGCGCGTTCTTCCTCGCCTCGCAGGGCCAGCCCGGCCACATCGTCGAGCACGGCGACACCGACGCGATGTTCTCGTCGCCGATCGACCCGCGCACCTTCGACTACGTCAACGGCCGTTTCGGCTGACAGGGACACGGACACGGATGGGTGCGCGGTGGTCGTGGCGCGAGATCGCACTCGCGCTCGGTGCCGTCGCACTGCTGGCCGTGTTCCTCGGGGGCGTCCTCACACATGTCGAGGCGGCGCCGTCCGTCTCGCCGGCATCACCCGCGGAGCGGCCCGTCGATGCGTTCGTGGAGATGCCCGAGAGACAGGATGCCGAGGCCGTCGCGCCCGTCACCGGTGATGCGGTGGCCGCGTCGTCGGCCACGCTCGCGCCCGTTGCGTCGGTCGACCCGGTCTGGCTCTCGCGCGTCTCTGCGGCCACCGGCATCCCCCCGCGCGCGCTGCAGGCGTACGCAAACGCGCAGCTGCGCATCGCGATCGAACAGCCCTCCTGCAAGCTCGGCTGGAGCACCGTCGCTGCGATCGGAGCGATCGAGTCCGATCACGGCCGCCACGGCGGTGCGGTGCTCGGCGAGAACGGGTACCCCACTCCCGCCATCCGCGGGCCGGCTCTCGACGGCGACGGCGTCGCCGCGATCGCCGACACCGACGGCGGCCGCTGGGACGGCGACACGCTCTGGGATCGCGCCGTCGGGCCGATGCAGTTCATTCCCGACACGTGGTCACGCTGGGGTGCCGACGGCAACGGCGACGGTGCCGCCGACCCCAACCAGATCGACGACGCGGCCCTCGCGACGGCGCGCTACCTGTGCGGGGCGTCGGCGATGGCGGATGCCGCGGGCTGGCGTGCCGCGGTGTTCGCCTACAACCACCTCGACGCGTACGTCGACGATGTGGCCGCCGCCGCGAATCGCTACGCCGCTGCCGCGGCGGGCTGAGTCCACACGAACTCCGCAGAATGTCATGAACTCCGCACCCGGGATGCCGATCGGGTGCGGACGTCGTCGCATCCTGCGGACCTGGCGAGGTGCCTCGCCGGTCGCCCGTCACATGGCGTCGGCGGTATGCGCCGATCCCTAGGATGGGGAGGTGGGCGCGGCATCCGAGTGCCCGTCGACATGTCTTCAGGAGTTCCACACGTGGCGCTGATCGTCCAGAAGTACGGCGGCTCGTCCGTCGCCGACGCCGAGAGCATCAAGCGGGTCGCCAAGCGCATCGTCGATGCGCGCCGCGCCGGGCACGACGTGGTCGTCGCGGTGAGCGCGATGGGCGACACGACCGATGAGCTGATCGACCTCGCCGCGCAGGTCGCCCCGATCCCGGCGCCTCGCGAACTGGACATCTTGCTGAGCTCCGGCGAGCGCATCTCGATGGCGTTGCTGGCGATGGCCATCCACTCGATGGGGTTCGAAGCCCGATCGTTCACCGGCAGCCAAGCCGGAATGATCACCACCGCCGACCACGGCTCGGCGCGCATCGTCGACGTCACCCCCGTGCGCCTGCGTGAGGCGCTCGACGAAGGTGCGATCGTCATCGTCGCCGGCTTCCAGGGCTTCAATCGGGATACCCGCGACATCACGACTCTCGGTCGTGGCGGCTCCGACACCACTGCCGTTGCGCTCGCCGCCGCGCTCGACGCCGACGTCTGCGAGATCTACAGCGACGTCGACGGCATCTTCACCGCCGACCCGCGCGTCGTGCCGAAGGCCCGCAAGCTCGACGTCGTGTCTGCCGAGGAGATGCTCGAGCTCGCCGCCAACGGCGCCAAGGTGCTGTACATCCGCGCCGTCGAGTACGCGCGTCGCCACGGCGTGATGATCAATGCCCGCTCGACGTTCAGCTCCGGACGCGGCACGTTCGTGCTCGGCCCGGGCATGAGCGTTCCCGAAAGCCTTGCTCCCGACAGCACAGAGGAGTCCCCCATGGAAGAGCCCATCGTCGCCGGCGTCGCCACCGATCTCAGCCAGGCCAAGATCACCGTCATCGGCGTGCCCGACGTTCCCGGCAAGGCGGCGGAGATCTTCACCGTCATCGCCAAGTCGGGGGCCAACGTCGACATGATCGTCCAGAACGTGTCGGCGGCGGCGACCGGTCGCACCGACATCTCGTTCACGCTGCCCAAGTCGGATGCCGCGACGGCGCTGCGGGCGCTCGCCGCCGAGCAGGCGGGCATCGGTTTCGAGAGCCTCGTGCACGACGACCAGATCGGCAAGCTCTCCGTCGTCGGCGCCGGTATGCGCACCCACTCCGGTGTGTCCGCGACGCTGTTCGAGGCGCTGTCGACCGCGGGCGTGAACATCGAGATGATCTCGACCTCGGAGATCCGCATCTCGGTCGTGCTCCGCGGTGACGAGCTCGCCCAGGCCGCCCGCGTCGTGCACACCGCCTTCGGTCTTGACAGCGACACCGAGGCGACCGTCTACGCCGGCACCGGCCGCTGACGCCGAGCGGCCGAACGGCCGCATATCCTCGTTCCATGTCGCCGCGTTCCGTTCCCGAAGACCAGGTCACCGCAGTGCCCTCGCGTTCGAGCATGGGTCGGGGCTTCGACGTGGTGGCCGCTATGGTCGCCCTGTCTCCGATGCACGCGGACGGGGTGAGTGTGCAGCAGGTCGCTCAGCAACTCGGACGCGATCGGTCGCAGGTGTCGCGTACGCTCGCCGCCGTGCATGATGAGGGGCTCGCCGTTCGCGACAGCGAGGGACGTTATCGCCTGTCGTGGGACTGGTACGCCACGGCGCAGGAACTCGTGCATCGGCGGCTGCGCAGCGCCGGGCTCGCCGTGCTCGACGACCTGGCGGCTGCGAGCGGCGAAGCCTGCTTCCTCAGTGTTCTCTCCGGCGATGCCACGGTCACGATCGTGGAGAGCATGCCGCCGGCGACACGAATGATCGGCTCGTGGGTGGGACGCGCCTACCCCGCGTTCTGCAGCGACGCCGGACGCGCCGTGCTGTGGGATGCCGACGAGGAGGAGATCCGTGGTGTCTTCGCCGACACGGACTTCTCCCGCGGCGGCCCCCGCGCTCCGCGCGACGTCGATGAGTTCCTCGCCCGCATGGAGGCGAGCCGCGCGCAGGGCTTCGCGATCGTCGACGAGGAAGCCGAGCCGCAGCTGTTCTCCGTATCGGCGCCGGTGTGGGACTTCCAGGGCGAGGTCGTCGCCGGTCTGCAGATCGTCGGCGAGAAGGATGCGCTGGCGCCCCGTGTCGACGAGCTCGGGGCCGCGTGCGTGTCTGCCGCCGCGGTCCTGTCGGCAGCACTCGGCGCCGCCGACGGACGTTAGGCGGGCTGGTCCGCGACGAGGCTGAGTCTGTCGACGGCGGACGCCAGCGCGGTGAGCGCCTCCCGAACGCGGCGCTGCCCCCGAGCAGGAGCCGTCACCGCGACCGCAGCCACGATTCGTCCCCCTCGCCGCAGGGGCAGGGCGTGCTCGTGCGCGCCTTCGACGTATTCCTGCGCCGCGGTGATCCGCCCGCTCGTCCGATCGCGCGCCTGACGGGCGATCACCTCTTCGGGGGAGTGCGCTGCGGCGGGACCGCCGACGCCCACGAACTGCACCGCCTCCAGAAGAGCCGAGATCTCGGCGTCTGAGTGGTCCCAGAGCAGGGCCCGTCCCGCGCCGGTGCACCAGATCGGCAGGCGTGCGCCGGGATGCAGGTAGCCGTCGTCGCGCCCGGACGGATGCTCCACGCGCAAGAGCACGGCCGCAGGGCCGTCGGCGGCGGCGATGACCGCGCTGACGTCGTGGGCCACGGCGAGTCGGCGCAGCTCGCCGCGCGCGGCGCGCAGCCACGGGTGGGCGAGAGACGCGCCGGTGCGCAGATAGCGGGGCCCCGCACCGAAGAGCGTGGCCTCGTCGCGCTCCAGGTAACCCAGCTCGCGCAGCTCCTGCGTCAACCGCGACACGCGGCTGCGCTCGATGCCGGTCGACTCGGCCAGTCGTGACGCGTTGTGCGCGAGCCGACCCGACCTCTCGCGACGCACGGCCTCGTCCACGAGGGCGAGGCCCTGAAGGAATGACGAGGGGGAAGCCATGTCGTGCTCTCGCGTCGGTCAGGCGGACAGAGAGATCGCTCGCCGCGGCAGGAGGCGACCCCAGGATGTATAGAGGTTAGCCGCGATCTGTCCGCTCGCGTGTTCCAGATCGGCGCCGCTGATGCGTTCGGCCCCCTGTGCACCGTAGAGGACGACCTCGTCGCCGATCACGGCATCTTCGGCGGAGGTGACATCGACCAGCAGGGTGTTCATCGCGAGCCGATCGACGACCGGCATCCTCCGTCCGCGGACGAGTACCTCGGCCCGCCCTCCGAGCGTGCGCTGATACCCGTCGGCGTAGCCGAGCGGAACGGCGGCGAGGCGGGCGGGGGCATCGAGTCGATGCGTGCGGTCGTAGCCCACCGTGCGCCCGGCCGGATACGCCGAGATCGCGGCGATCCGCGACACCAGGCGCATTGCGGGCCGAAGTCCGGCGAGGGATGCCGAGGTGTCGCCGTACAGTGCGGCACCGATCCGCACGAGGTCGAAGCGCGAGGCGGGAACGGTCAGGGCCGCATAGGAGGTCGCGCAGTGGCGCTGGAGCGGCCCCCGAGCCAGCAGCGCGCCCGCGTGGCGCGCCTGGATCGCGAACGCGGCGGCGCCGTCGTGGACGTCATCGGCGTCTTCGCACGGGAAGTGCGACGCGACGCCGACCACGTCCAGTCGCCCGTCGGCGCCGATCTGCCTCAGCTGCGCCGCCGCATTCGCGTCGTCGAGGTCGATGCCGTCACGGCTGATCCCGGTCGCGTTGATCGAGACGTGCGCGCGCACCCGCCGCCCGGTCGCCGCCCCCGCCGCGGCGACGACGGCGGCATGTGCGGCACCGCCGATCCACTCCTCGACGCCGAGGCCGGCGGCATCCTCCACCTCCTCGCGCAGGGCGGACTCTAGAGGATCCCCGGGACCGAGCTC
>NZ_BADB01000182.1:0-9564 GCF_000333415.1 Microbacterium sp. B24
GATTCGAGCTCGGTCCCGGGGATCCTCTAGAGTCCGGCGACGGCGACGTCGGCCCCGAGCGCATCACCGGCCGACACTGCGGCGGTGAGCGCGCGCCGCGTGGTCCCGGATGTCCGAGGGCTCACGGTCGACGAGGCGGTGAGCACGGTGGAGCGGGCGGGATTGACGGTCGGTGACATCGGCCGCGACGACGGACCCGCGGTGCGCGACACCGTGCTCGCCTCGGTGCCCGCCGCCGGCGACGAGGTCCGTGCGGGCGCCGTGATCGCGCTGCGCGCGGCGTCAGGCCTCAATACTGTTCCCGTCGTGACGGGGATGGTGCCGGCAGAGGCACAGGGCGTGCTGTCTGCCGCCGGCTTCTCCTCTCGTGTGGCCGTCGGCGGCTCGGGTGTCCCGGGTGTCGTCGCCGAGACCGCACCGGGGCCGGGGCAGGTCGCTGCGGTGGGCGCGGTCGTGGTGCTGCGGGTTCCCCCCGAGGCGTCCGCGACGCCGCGCGCGTCGGCGAGCCCGTCGCCGACGCCCCTGCCGTCGGCGACCCCGACGGACACGCCCCCGGCGACGGAGCCTCCCCGACCATGACGGACACCTCTCGCACGCACAGCGGTCATGCGTGCGACACGATTGCAGCGGTCGTCGTTCACCCTCCCGCGTCATCCTGGCTCCGCGAAGCCCCTCCCGAGGGCTCCGCCGCGCGCGCGTTGCGGAACGACCAGCGTCGCTCGGCCTCGAGATCCGCCCACCCGTTCCGCACGCCAGGGAGGCGCCATGACCACTGACTCCGTGACGGAGGTCATCCCGGCATCCCCGACCCCTCGGCCGCGGTCGCTGGTCTCGCGTCCCGTACAGGCGGACCGGGTCTTCCGTGCCGTCTGCTACGCGGCCGGAGGCATCACCGTGGCGATCATGCTCGCCGTGGGGGTGTTCCTCTCCGGCCGTGCCGGCGAGGCGCTCGCCCGCTCGGGGCCGGCGTTCCTGTGGACCCAGGCGTGGTCGCCGGAGGGCGGAGACGGCCAGTTCGGCATCGCCGCCGTGCTGTTCGGCACCGTCACGATCGCGTTCATCGCTCTGTCGATCGCGTTGCCGCTGTCGCTGGCCACGGCGCTGCTGATCAGCGAAGTGGTGCCCGGGCGCATCAGATCCACGCTCATCTCCCTCGTGGATCTGATGGCTGCCGTGCCCAGCGTCGTGTTCGGCCTGTGGGGTGTGTTCTTCCTGCAGGCGAACGTCATTCCGGTCTCGCAGTGGATCTCCACCTACTTCTCCTGGATTCCCCTCTTCGCCGTCACCGACGCTTCGGGCGCCCGCGTGACGGATGCCGGCGCCTTCACGTCCTCGGCCTTCATCGCCGGCATCGTCGTCTCGCTCATGATCGTCCCGACGCAGACCTCCGTCATGCGCGAGGCCTTCTCGCAAGCGCCGCTGGGTGAGCGGGAGGGTGCGCTGGCCCTGGGATCGACGCGGTGGGGGATGATCCGCACGGTCGTGCTCCCGTTCGGCCGCGGCGGCATCATCGGCGGAACCATGCTCGCGCTCGGACGGGCGCTGGGAGAGACCATCGCCGTCGTCATGATCATCTCGCCCATCTTCACCATCAACTGGCAGGTGCTGAAGACGGGAACCAACTCCGTGTCGGCGCTGATCGCCCTCCGCTACGGCGAGGCCAGCCAATTCGGTCTGTCCGCGCTCATGGCCGCAGGTCTCGTGCTGTTCATCATCACACTGATCGTCAACTTCACGGCATCCACCATCGTCGCCCGCAGCCGGTCGGGTGCGGAGAGCAACTGATGACGATCATCGAAACAGTCCCGCGGTCGCCGGCCGCGCACGAGCAGTCGCCGAGGGTCCGCACCGCGATCCCCGTCCGTCACGACGAGGTGGGACAGCGGCGAGACCTGCGCAGCGTGCCGCTCGACGACGCGTTCAACGTGATCGGCGCGGTGGCAGCGGGCATTGCGGTCGCGACGCTGCTGTTCGGCTGGCTGACACCCATGACGGGGTTCATCGGATGGCTGATCATCTCGTTCATCGCCTTCCTCGGCATCTACGCGGTGCTCTCGTCGCTGCGTGCCGATCGCCTCGCCGTCAGTGAGCGGATCATGACGGCCCTCTTCTACTCGGCGGGAGCGATTCTGCTCGGCGCCTTGGTGTTCGTGCTCGGGTATACGGTCGTGCGCGGTGTCCCGGCGCTGATCAACCCGAACTTCTTCGTCGAGACGATGAAGCTCGCCGGACCGCTCGAACCGCTCAGCGTCGGGGGCATTGCGCACGCGATCGTCGGTACGCTCATCCAGATCTCGATCGCCCTCGTCATCACGATCCCGCTCGGAATCACGACGGCGGTGTTCCTCAACGAGATCGGCGGTCGCTTCGCCCGGTTCGTGCGGACGATCTCCGACGCCATGACCGCGTTGCCGTCGATCGTCGCCGGCTTGTTCATCTACGCCGCAATCGTCACCCTCGTCACGCACCAGCGGTCCGGGTTCGCGGCGGCGCTCGCGATCAGCGTCATGATGCTGCCGATCATCATCCGCGCCTCCGACGTCGTCCTCCGCCTCTGGCGAAACATCTGCGGGAGGCGTCGTACGCCCTCGGCACGACCCGGTGGCGGACGGTCTGGCACGTCGTGCTTCCGACCTCGCGCTCGGGTCTGGTCACCGCAGTCATCCTCGGCACCGCGCGCGGCATCGGCGAAACCTCGCCCGTGCTGTTGACCTCGGGCGTGACGGCCGAGATGAACCTCAACCCGTTCAGCGGCCCGATGATCTCGCTGCCCCTGCAGGTGTTCGACTTCGTCAAGTCGCCCGAGCCGAACATGATCGCCCGAGGTTTCGGCGCGGCCGCCACACTCGTGCTGCTCGTGCTCGCCTTGTTCCTCATCGCACGCCTCATCGGCGGGCGGGGGCCCGGGCAGCTGAGCGACCGGCAGCGTCGCGCGGTCGCCGCGGCATCCGCGCGAGACCTCGGGCGCATCGAGGATGCCGCCGCGCGCACGCCGCGTGCGCAGCCCACGGCATCCGCTTCGCCAGAACTCACCCATTCGAACGAGGAGAACCCGTCGTGATCGCGCGAGCCCGCTGGTACCGTTTCGCCGCCGCGACCGTCGTCGCCGCGCTGATCGCGCTGATCCCGCTGATCCCGCTGCCTGCGCAGGCGGCCGAGTCGTATGTCCCCATCTCGGGCTCAGGATCGACCTGGTCGCAGAACGCACTCGACCAGTGGCGCAAGAACGTCGCGGGCAACTACGGCATGACGGTGAACTACTCCGGAACCGGCTCCTCGGCCGGTCGACAGGACTTCATCAACCAGACCGTCGACTTCGCGATCAGTGAGATCCCGTTCCAGGCCCACCCGGAAGACGGATCGGCGCCCGAGATTCCGGCCACGACCTACTCGTACATGCCGATCGTCGCCGGAGGTACCTCGCTGATGTACAACCTCAAGATCGCCGGCAAGCAGGTGACGAACCTGCGACTGTCGGGCGAGGTCATCGCGAAGATCTTCACCGGGGCCATCACCAACTGGAACGATCCGGCCATCCAGGCCGACAACCCCGCGCTCGCGATGCCCGACAAGTCGATCACGCCGGTCGTGCGTTCGGACGGGTCGGGCACGAGCGCCCAGTTCACACTGTGGATGTCGTCCCAGTTCCCGAGCATCTGGACGCGCGGCATGACGTCGCAGTTCCCGTCGCTGAGCGGAGCCTTCAAGGCGCAGAGCGGATCGCTCGGCGTCGCCGGCTACGTCAGTCAGAACTACGGCGAGGGTGCGATCACCTACGTCGAGTACTCGTACGCGCTGAAGTCGGGCTTCCCGGTCGCCAAAGTCCTGAACAAGTCGGGGTACTACGTCGAGCCGACCTACCAATCGGTCGCGGTCGCGCTCATGGGCGCGGCGATCAACTCCGATCTCACACAGAACCTCGACGGTGTCTACAACAACGCCGACCCTCGCACGTACCCCATGTCGAGCTACTCGTACATGATCGTTCCCACCCAGCCGACGAAGGTCTTCACCGCGGAGAAGGGCAAGACGCTGAGCAAGTTCGCGGACTACATGATCTGCGAGGGGCAGCAGCAGGCATCCGCGCTGGGGTACTCGCCGCTGCCGATGAACCTCGTGCAGGCGGCCTCCGACGTCATCAAGACGATCCCCGGAACCGTCGGCGGCGTGGACTTCAACAGCTGCAACAACCCGACCTTCAAGCCGGGCGACTCACCGTCGAACAATCAGCTCGCCGCCACCGCTCCGATGCCGGCCGACTGCGACAAGCAGGGAACGACGCAATGTGCCACCGGCACGGGGGGAGCGACCGTCGACACGCCCGTGACGGGTACCGGCGGATCGGGGCAGGCGACGAGCGGCTCCGGCGCCTCCGACGCCGCCGCGCCGGCGGCCGCCGCCGGCGCCGCGGCGGGCGGGTCCGACCCGGTCTACGATGCGAACGGCAATCTCGTCTCCGGAGCGAGCGCCGGTGGTGCGAAGGCGGTGTCGTCGCCGTTCACCCTCGCCTCCGACGGCTGGGGAGTGCCGCAGATCACGATGCTCGTCGCGTGCGCGTTCCTGCTCGCCGCCATCGTGCTGCCGCCGCTGCTGTCGCGACGCCTGCGCGGCTCGAAGCGCTGAGCACGTCGGTCACCCCGCGCCCCTGCGCGTGACGGGGCGCCTATTCGGCGTGCCTATTTTTTCCGTCTGATCTGGACATTAAAGCGTTCTCATGTTGAGTACGGGCTGGAGCAGGCTCGTTCCCAGGCGATTCATCTGATGTCCACAACCCGCCCATACCTTGATCGCATCCGGCGTAGGTCGCCGCGAATCCCTGGAGAAATCTTGAACGTGTTGCCGCGTACCCGACGCCGCACCTGGTTCGCTTCCGGACTCACCGGACTGCTCACCGCCGGTGCCGTCTTCGCCCTCGTGGCGGGGCTGGGCGTGACGATCGCGCCGACCGGAGCTCGTGCCGCGGACTCGAGTCAGGTGACGGTGACTGCCAAGGCCCAGGACCGGGATCTCGCCTCGGCGCCGATGCCCGATCTGGCGGTGACCGTGTCGCAGACGACGGACCTCGTCAACCAGGGGATCACGGTCAGCTGGACCGGCGCCAAGCAGTCGCAGCCCCCCGTGCCGGGTAGCGGGGGCACCAACTTCCTGCAGATCTTCCAGTGCTGGGGCGACGATCCGACCGACCCCACCCGTCCCGATCGCACCACGTGCGAGTACGGCGCGTTCAACAGGGCCGGCCAGACCCGAGACGGGGCACGGACGCCCGGCAGCGTGGCCGCGCAGGACCAGCAGTACACCGCGCCGGGAACGAACTTCTTCACCCCCACCATTACGGCGATTCCTTTCCGATCCGCGACCGGAAAGGTCATCGCGACCGTCGTCGACGGCAAGAAGGTGCCGGATGCCGTGAGCGTGAACGTCAACGAGTTCCAGACCAGCTACACGACGAACGAGATCCCCTGGGCCGGCAGCGGCCGCGACGGCGCCGGCTCGGTCGCGTTCGAAACGCACACCGCGCTGCAGTCGATCGGACTCGGATGCGGAGCCGCCGTCGGCGCCGGCGCGAGCGCGACCGGCGCGCCGTGCTGGCTCGTCGTTGTGCCCCGCGGCGTGAACGACGTGGGCGAGACTCAGAACTCCTCGTCGGGACTCTTCTGGGACAACTGGAAGCACGCGCTCGCCGTCCGTCTGCAGTTCCGACCCATCGGCGCGCACTGTGCGATCGGCGCCGCGGAGCGCCAGCTGCAGGGCAGCGAGCTCGTGGCGAACGCGATCCAGTCCTGGCAGCCGACGCTCTGCGGGCAGGCCGGGGGAGCCATCTACTCGCACCTGACCAGCGTCGAGTCGAACGCCGTGGTGGCGGCAGCCGCCGACCCCTCGGCGCCACTCGCCCTGACGTCCCAGCCCCTGCCCGTCGCCGACGGCCAGAAGGATCCGCTCGCCTACGCGCCCATCGCCCTGACGGGACTGTCGGTCGCATTCGCCGTCGACCGCACCGCGCCGAACAGCTCCACGGCGCCGGGTGGTGTGGCGGAACGCACCAATCTGCCGTTCACGCAGATGAAGCTCACTCCGCGGCTGATCGCCAAGCTGCTGACGTCGTCCTATGTCGAGTCCTTGCCGTATGGGGCCGACAAGACGGAGATCGGCTACAAGGACAACGCAAACCCCGGGAGCAACGCCTACAACCTGGCGGAAGATCCGGACTTCCGGTCCATCAACGACGCGGACTGGCAGTACCAGGGTCTTCGCGGTCTGGTCTTCGCCGGGCTCCTCGTTCCGCAGGGCCGATCCGACGGCGCCGTCGCGATCTGGAAGTACATCCTGGCCGACGCGGATGCCCGCGCCTTCCTCAACGGCGATCCTGACCCGTGGGGGATGAAGGTCAATCCCTGGTTCTCCACCAATCCGCGGATCAACCCCACGGGAACGGCTCTCGGTATCCCGATGGACAACTATCCCAAGGCCGACCCCATCGAGAGCCCCGCGGACAAGACGGAAGGAACTCCTCCGATCAACCTGGTGACCTGGCGGCCGTACACCAACGATTACGACTCGGGCGGAAAACTGACGCTTCAGGGCGATGCGCTGCTGCTGGGGTCATGGGATCCGCAGGCGAGCCCACCCAAGTTCAGCAAGACGGTCCGGCGTCTCCCCGGATATCAGGCGGTCATGAGCGTGACCGACCTCGGCGCATCGGAACGGTACGGCGTCCACACCGCGGCGCTCCTGAACCCCGCCGGCACGTTCGTCGCTCCGACGACGTCGAGCCTCACTGCTGCCGCTGCCGCCATGACGCCCGTGGCCGGCTCGTCCGGGATGGTGGCCTTCGACCCGGCCTCACCGCAAGCGGCGGCGGCGACAGACGCGTATCCGCTGGCCATGCCGGTCTACGCGGCGGCCCGCACGGACGGGAAGGATGCCGAGCTGCGCTCCAGCTACGCGTCCTTCATCCGCTACGCGGTGGGCGCCGGCCAGCGACCCGGATCCGCCGACGGACAGCTCCCAGAGGGCTACGCACCGATTCCGACGGCGTGGGTGGGGGCGGCCACCGAGGTCGCCGACCGCATCGCTGCGGGGCCGGTCGCGACCTCGCCGCAGCCCTCGGCTCCGAGTTCCGCGACGGTCGTCAGAGCACCGGCCCCCACCGCGGCCGCGCCGGTGAGCTCCAGCGACTCGGCGGGGACGTTGCCGCCCCAGCCGGCGGCGACAGGCGCCGCGATGTCGCTCAGCGCCAGCACGACCCCCGCCGATCCCGTCGCCGCGACCGGCGCGGTGGTTCCCATCGCTCTTCTCGCGGCCGTCGCAGCCGTCATCGTCAGCGCCCTCACGGGCCGCCGGCGACGGATGCCCTCACAGACTTGAGCCCGCTCACCGGGACCAAGACGACGCACACTCGCGTCGGACCCTTCACCTTCGAAAGGCAAACCATGAAGTTCAAGAAGACTGCGTCGTTCGGCGCGGTTGTCGCGCTCGCCCTCGCCGGCGTCGCGTTCGTGGCGGCGCCGGCCAACGCCGAGCCGACCACTCCCACCGGCGGCTACACACTCGCCGGTTCCGACACCATCCAGGACGTCGTCAACGCCCTCGTGAACGGCACCAGCGTCACGGGCTCGTTCGTGCAGGTGAAGGCATCCGGTGTGCCGAACGCGTCCTTCGACGCGTTCCCGAACACCGGCTCGGGCAGCTTCATCCAGACCAAGTCCGGCAGCCAGTTCAAGTACTTCCTGCGTCCTTCCGGCTCGGGCGACGGCATCAACTCGATGATCGCGTCGTTCAACCTCAAGAACAACGGCTACCAGTGGTCCAAGACCGGCTCGCAGAGCCTGCAGGGCTACGTCGACATCGCGCGCTCCTCGGGCGGCCCGAAGACGCTCGACTCGAACCAGTCCAGCCCGGCTGCCAGCGACATCGCCTTCGTCCCCTTCGCCCGCGACGCCGTCTCGTACGCGTACGTCGAGGATGCCTCGTGGAGCCAGTCGCAGAAGGACGCGGTCGCGGCCCTCAGCGGCGCGGACCTGAAGAACCTCTACGACGGCACCCAGCCGGTCGCCGGTGTCACCCTGCGCCCGCTGCTGCCGCAGTCCTCTTCGGGCACCCGCAAGTTCTTCCTCGGCAACGGCGGCGGAACGGGCCTCGGCTACTCGAACAACAACAAGCCCGCGGGCGTCGCGACCGGTGACGACGCCAAGCAGGAGAACGTGGCGACCGAGCTGAGCGCCGTCGGCGTCGGCGCGGTCATCCCCTTCTCGGCCGCCGGCTGGATCGCCCAGTCCAACGGTGCCGTTCCGTTCAACTCGATCGCTGCCGCCAACACCGCTCTCGGCTCCGCCGGCAGCGTCAAGCTGGGCAACCCGCTGTCCTCCTCGACGACGGTCTACACCGGCACGTCCTCGCTGACGCCCACCGCCGCCTACTACGCAAGCACCACGTGGGGACGCAACACCTACCTCGTCACCGCGCTGTCCGCGCTCGCGAACGATGCCAAGGTCGCCGCGCTGCTCGACCCGACCAAGACCGGCGCGACCAGCCTCGCTGGCTACGGGACGCTTCCGTCCACCCCGGGAGCCGTGAAGACGAAGTTCGGCTTCCTCGCGCCGTCGACGACGAACATCGTCTACGCCCTGTCCTCCGACACCTACTGATCTGCCGATCCTCAGAAAAGGACACCGCATCATCATGAAGAAAACCATTCAGCGCGGCGTCGCATTGTTCGTGACCGCCGCGGCAGTCACGGCAGTCGGCGCACTGGCGGCCGCGCCTGCGTACGCGGCGGCGCCCGTCAGCAACCAGACGGTCTACCTGCTCGACGGCAATGCGCTCCCCCTCCCCGCGACGGGAAGCAACTGGAAGAGCACTGACGTTCTGCTGTCGCCGGTCGCGAGCGACCCCAGTGCCGCGTCGAAGTTCTCCGACCCGAGCAGCTTCGTCGGCGTCATCACCTTCATCGCGAACCCGGGCACCGAAGACAACCCCGCCGGGTATCTCGGCACGGGAGGCGGGGGTGGCTGGGGTCCGTACGTGACACCCGACACCCTCACCGACAATCCCGCCGTCGCCGGCGACTTCCACGACCTCCTCAACGCGGGCGGCACGTTCAGCCTCGGTCAGGCGTGGCTCGACGGCAGCAACCACGCCGTGCAGGTCGTCTTCACGACCGTGGTGCTGGGTGCCGGTACGGCGACCACGGGCGGCAGCCTCAGCTGGACGGCTCCGGTGTCGACGACCGCCCCGGCGATCACGACGCAGCCGGCCGACAAGACGGTGCTGCCGGGCCAGTCGGCCGTCTTCACGGCCGCGGCGTCCGGCTCGCCGGCGCCGACGGTGAAGTGGCAGTCGTCGACCGACGGCACCACCTGGTCGGACATGGCGGGCGCCACCTCCGACACCCTCACGGTGTCCAACGTGCAGCTGGCACAGTCGGGTACGAAGTACCAGGCCGTCTACACCAACTCGGCCGGCACGGCGACGACCTCCGCGGCGACCCTCACGGTCACCAACGTGGTTCCCACCGAGCCGACCGGTTCGGACGCGGGCAAGGTCACGATCGCCGACCCCGCCGAC
>NZ_BADB01000181.1:0-5443 GCF_000333415.1 Microbacterium sp. B24
CCGCCGGAGCCGTCAAGTTCATCTTCGCCACCACCGAGCCCGAAAAGGTCATCGGCACGATCCGCTCGCGCACCCACCACTATCCCTTCCGCCTGGTCGCTCCCGCGGCGATGCTCGAGTACGTCGAACAGCTCTGCGTCCAGGAAGGGGTGCAGACCGAAGCCGGCGTGCTTCCGCTGGTGGTGCGGGCCGGCGGCGGCTCGCCACGCGACACCCTGTCGCTGCTCGATCAGCTCATCGCCGGCTCCGACCCCGTGGACGGCGAGAACGGGGCGACGGTGCGGTACGAGCGCGCCGTCGCACTGCTGGGGTACACCCACGGCGCACTGCTCGACGAGGTCGTCACCGCGTTCGCTGCGCACGACGCGGCCGCCGCCTTCGCTGCCATCGATCGGGTCGTGCAGACCGGGCAGGATCCGCGACGGTTCGTCGACGATCTTCTCGAACGGCTGCGTGACCTCATCATTGTGGCCGCCACGGGAGAGGGCGCCGGGGCGGTGCTGCGCGGCGTCCCCGCCGACGAGCTCGAGCGGATGGGCCGTCAGGCCTCTGCCTTCGGCACCGATCGTCTCTCGCGCATCGCCGATCTCGTCGTCGGTGCCCTCGATGACATGAGCGGGGCGACGTCTCCGCGCCTGCAGCTCGAGCTGCTCGTGGCCCGGGTGCTGGCCCACACCGCCGATGCCGCCGCCGCGGTGCCCGCCGCGCCTCCCGCGGTGTCGGGCGCCCCCGAGGCGCCGGTGGTTCCGGTCGTTGAGCGAGCGAGCGCAGCGAGCGAGTCGAAACGCCCCGAGCCCAAGCCCGAGCCCGAGCCCGCGCCCGCGCCCGCGCCGGTCGTGCCGAGCGGTCCGGTCACCGTCGCGCAGGTACGTGACGCGTGGCCCGAGATCTTGCAGCGTCTGGAGCCCGTGAGCCGATCGTCGTGGATGATCGCCGTCGACGCCACCCCGGTCGCGTTCGCCGACGACGTGCTGACGCTGAGCTTCCGCACCCAGGCTGATGTCGCCGCGTTCAAGAAGCTCGCGGCGGGCAAGGGCCCCAGCGAAGACCTGCGCGGTGCGATCCGTGAGGTTCTCGGCATCCGCGTGAAGTACGTGGCGCGGTTCGACGCCGATGCGACCGCCGAGCCGCCCGCCTCGGGTTCTCCGACTCCACCGGCCGGCGGGCCTCGCGCCGACGGCGGCTCCTCTGGAGCGACCCGCTCCGACGGCGGCGAGCGGTCTCGATCGACGCCGACCATCGCATCGTCCGCTGCCGCGCCGGTGACGGAGTGGGCGGTGGCGCGGATTCCGAGCGACCCCGCGCCACAGGCTTCGGCGCCGAGCGCGCCCGCGGGTGGTGCGACGGCGGCCTCCGCTCTGGCCACCGCTGCTCCTGCCGCGGTCGGGCTGGCAGTCGACGAAGAACCCGAGGACGCCACCGCCGAGACGGTGCGTACATTGACGATCCCGCGGGACGGCACCGTGCTGCCCGCGACGACGGAGTACACGCACACCGACGACGACGCCCCCGACGAGGACGAGTTCCCGCCGCCGTTGGACGACGCTCCGCTGCCGCCGCGCGCGCCCGTCGCCGTCGAACGCCCTTCGCCGCCCCGCGCACCCCGTTCCGGCGGCATCGAACGCGTCGGTGAGGCGGTCGTCCGCCAGGTGCTGGGGGCGACGTTCGTGCGCGAAGAGCCGTACACACCGCCGACGAGGTTCAGCTAAGCCATGTACGACGGCATCGTCCAAGACCTCATCGACGAGTTCGGCCGCCTTCCCGGCATCGGGCCGAAGTCGGCGCAGCGGATCGCGTTCCATATCCTTCAGACTCCGACGTTCGACGTCGCGCGTCTGTCGCACCTGCTCGGTGAGCTTCGCGAACGCGTGCGCTTCTGCGAGATCTGCGGCAACGTGAGTGAGCAGGAACGCTGTGCGATCTGCCGCGATCCCCGTCGTGATCAGACCTTCATCTGCGTGGTCGAGGATGCGAAGGACGTTTCGGCCATCGAGCGCACGCGCGAGTTCCGTGGGCTCTACCACGTGCTCGGCGGCGCCATCAGCCCGATCGCCGGCATCGGACCCGACGACCTGCGCATCACACAGTTGATGCAGCGCCTCGCCGACGGCACGGTGCAGGAGGTCATCCTCGCGACGAACCCGAACCTCGAAGGAGAGGCCACCGCGACCTACCTCAGCCGGCTGCTGCACACCCTCGAGATCCGCGTGACCCGGTTGGCGTCCGGTCTTCCGGTGGGTGGCGACCTCGAGTACGCCGACGAGGTCACCCTCGGGCGCGCCTTCGAGGGGCGCCGGGCCGTCTGATGGCGCCGGCCGTCTCCGGTCGTGCCTGGGCGCTGTACGCGCTGATGGCGGTGCTGTGGGGCATCCCGTACCTGTTCATCAAAGAGGCGGTCGACTCGCTGACACCGGCCGCCGTCGTCGCGGGCCGCACCCTTCTCGGCGCGGCGGTGCTGCTGCCCATCGCCCTGCGACGCCGAGCCCTTCGGCCGGCGCTGGCGCTCTGGCCGTGGGTGCTGGCCTTCGGGGCCATCGAAATGGCCGGGCCTTTCTTCTTGCTGGGGCACGCGGAGCAGACGCTGCCGTCCGGGCTCACCGGTCTGCTGGTGGCGACGGTCCCGCTGTTCGCCACCGGGATCGCCCTCGTGCGCGGCGACCGGTCCGCTCTGAGTCCGGCCCGCGCCGTCGGACTCGTCGTCGGCTTCGCCGGCCTGGTGGTCATCGTCGCCGGCCCCGGCCTCGCCGTCGCCGAGCCGGCGCAGGCGCTGGGGGCCATCGCTCAGGTCCTGCTCGTCGCCCTGCTCTACGCGATCGCGCCGTTCATCATCGCCACCAAGCTCGCTCACGTCCCCGCGCTCGGCACCATCACCCTGTCCCTGCTCGCGGTCGGCCTCGCCTACCTGCCGTTCGCGCTGCTGACCCAGCACGAGCTTCCCACCGTCCGCAGCGGACTGTCGCTCGTCGCCCTCGGCATCCTGTGCACCGCGCTGGCCTTCCTGGGCTTCTTCGCGCTCATCGGCGAGGTCGGTCCCGTGCGTGCGCCGCTGTTCACCTACGTCAACCCGGTCGTCGCGATCCTGCTGGGCCTGCTCCTGCTCGGCGAGCCGTTGTCGCCGGGGCTGCTGCTCGGCTTTCCGCTCGTGCTCGTCGGCTGCTGGTTCGCCGCGACGGGAGGTCGGCTGCGTCTGCGACGTCAGGCGCCGCCGTACGCGCCCTAGGGTCGCGAACGTCTCCGGCTCGACGCGCTACCCCTCGTCCGCTGGATCGACGCCCGGCGTTCACCGGTTCGTCCGGTCGCTGTCGCCTCGGACCGCCACTCTTCCCTCGCGGCCGTGTGCACGACCTCCGGTGTCGCGAAAGGGAGAATCATGTCCGCGCGTCTTCTCTACGCGCATTTTCCCGCGGCTTCGCACAAGAGCGCCCCCGAGTGGATGCGCGTCGTCGCCGAGATCGCATCCGGGCATCCGGGCGTCGGGCCCTTCGCGAGTGGTCAGGAGCCGTTGCCGGCCCTCGAGCCCGCCGTCGCATGGCGTTTGGTGAGCGAGAACCGGCGCGAGATCGCACGGGGATGCCGTGTGTTCACCGATGAGGGGGCGGCCCGCATCGATCTGGCGCAGCTGTTGCGCGCGGCATCGACGTTCCAGATCCACACCAGTCCGGCGCCCCGGTTGCGCAGCACCGGGTGGTTCGTCAGCGCGCGCGGATCGCTCGTGATGATGGGCGCTCGTCGCTACGAGAAGCGCTCGGCCGCCGAGAGCGCTGCGGCTCTCGCGGTGCGCCTCATGCAGGAGCTGGCCGCCACCGCGTCGCGCGGCACCGACCTCGGGCGCGGCCGGCCGGCACCGGTGGACCCGCTGATCCTGCAATGAGCGACGGCCTCATCGCCGAACGGTTCCGTCTCCGGAAGCTCCGGGGAAGCGGCGGCACGGCCGCCGTCTTCGAAGCCGATGACACACGGCACGGGCGCCGCGTCGCCGTGAAGCTGCTGCACCCGCATCTGGCCGTCGGACCGGTCGCCTGGGAGGCGTTCTTCGAAGAAGTGCGGGCTGCGCAGGCGATCGCGCATCCGAACATCGCCGAGGTCTACGACGCGGGTCTCGCGCCGGGTGATCCACCCGTTGCATGGATCGCGATGGAGCTCGTCGAGGGCGTCACTCTCGCCGACCACGTACGAGAGCGCGGGCCATTGACCATCGTGGATGCCGTGGCCGTCTTCGCCGCCGTCCTCGACGCGACCGGCGCCGCGCACGCCGGCGGTGTCGTCCACCGCGACATCACGCCATCGAACATCATGCTCAGCTCCAGCGCGAGCGTCGACGCGGACGGCACGGTGAGCGGCATCCGGCTCCTCGACTTCGGTCTGGCCGATGTCCCGGGGCGCACGACGCGCGGCGCGGACCCGCTGCTGAGCGGTGCGGCATCCGAAGGGGCGGACGCGGGCGTCGTCGCCAGCGTTCCCTATGCCTCGCCGGAACAGCTCTCGGGTGAGGCGGTCGGAGAAGCGAGCGACATCTACCAGATCGGTGCCACGCTCTTCTTCGCGCTGACGGGACGTTCGCCGTTCGAGGGCGAGACTGCGGCAGTCGTCCGCGCGCACCTGTCGGCGCCCCCACCGGTGCCGTCGGCGCGTCGTCGCGGCATCCCGCCGGCTGTCGACCGGCTCGTCACGACCGCCATGCTGAAGCGCCCGCAGGATCGATACCCCGATGCCGCCGCGATGCGCGCCGCTCTCGACGCCGTCGTCGACGTGGGGCCGGGCGAGGCGATGGCCGCATCGCCCACGGTGGCGACACGGGTGTATCGCACGCCGCTGCCGGGCGGCGATGTCCCCACCGGCGGCAGCGGGCTGCCCCTCGCCTCCACACCGGGGCCCCCGCCCGCACCTCTCTCGCACACGCGCGGGGCGTGGAGGGCGCCTCTCATCGCCGCCGGACTCATCGCCGCCGTGACCGCCGCTGCCGGCTGGTCGGCCATGGCCGCCTCGACGCCGGAGAACCCGATCGCGACAGCGGGCGCCGCCGCGACGGCGACGGCGACGTCGGCCCCGAGCGCATCACCGGCCGACACTGCGGCGGTGAGCGCGCGCCGCGTGGTCCCGGATGTCCGAGGGCTCACGGTCGACGAGGCGGTGAGCACGGTGGAGCGGGCGGGATTGACGGTCGGTGACATCGGCCGCGACGACGGACCCGCGGTGCGCGACACCGTGCTCGCCTCGGTGCCCGCCGCCGGCGACGAGGTCCGTGCGGGCGCCGTGATCGCGCTGCGCGCGGCGTCAGGCCTCAATACTGTTCCCGTCGTGACGGGGATGGTGCCGGCAGAGGCACAGGGCGTGCTGTCTGCCGCCGGCTTCTCCTCTCGTGTGGCCGTCGGACACCCCCGTGTCGGCGACGTTCATCCGAGCGCCGCGGGTGGTGCAGACCGGACCGGATGTCGACGTGCTG
>NZ_BADB01000180.1:0-1820 GCF_000333415.1 Microbacterium sp. B24
AGGCGATGGCGGCGGGGCGAGGTCAGAGATCCAGTTCGGGGACGTCGAGCCGCACCCGCAGTGTAGTGCGATTGCCCGAGCCGCTCCGGCCCGGGCTGCGTCGAGCAGTCCGTCGGCCGCGAAGGGCCTCGGCGACGACGGAGGCACGGAGGCTGTCGGCGACGTTCCTGCCGTGCGCGTAATCGAAACGGACCAGGGCGCGCACCAGATCGTCCGGAAGCGGCACCGGGCCGAGGACGGCGCCGGCGGTCGCGCCCAGGGCGGGCACCGCGACCCGCAGCTCCTTCAGGGCGGCCTCGACGGCGGCGGGTGTGCCCTCGACGGCGGCGACACGCACCACCGGCGGCATCGCGAGGGGTCCACGGTCGGCCAGCTCGGCACGGGCGTATGCGGCCTGCGTCCAGGTCGCGAGCGCGCGTGCGACGGGACCTGCGACGCCGACCAGGTGCACGGGTGCGCCGGGTGCCGCGAGGGCCGCCGCGTTCGACCACCAGCGCAGGGCCGATTCACCGATGCGCAACTGCTCGGCGAGCAGCATGCGATCGCCGTCGAGCAGGATGACGGCCCGGTAGCCGCCGCGAGCGTGCGGTTCGGCGCCGCGCGTCGCGATGACCAGGGCGGGTCTCGCGTCCACCTCGGTGACGGGATGCGCACCGTCGGCGACGATGACCCGCGTGTTCGGGAAGGCTCGACCGAGCTCGTCGGCGGTGCGCTCGCTGCCCGACGATGCCATCCGGAGCTTCGCCGCGCCGCACTGCACGCATGTCCACGTGGGGTCCGATCTGCCGCACCACCCGCAGTCCGGTGTCGCTCCGGGGCGGCGGGCACGCAGCGGGCCCGTGCAGTGGCGGCAGCGCGCGGGCGTGCGACACTCGGCGCACACGAGTACCGGGGCGTACCCGGGCCGCGCGACCTGCACGAGCACGGGTCCCTCACGCAGCCCGTCTCGAGCGGCCGCGAAGGCGCTCGAGGGCACGCGGGCTCCGTGCGACTCGCCCTCCCGTGTCGCCGAGAGCACCACCGTCGGACTCGTGCGCCGTGCCGCCGCCAGCTGCCGCACCCACCCCAGCTGCACCAGCCGCTCGACGTCGGTCGTCCGGGTGTGCCCCGCGAACACCAGCGACGAGCCTTCCAGCTCCTGACGGATCAGGGCGGCGTCGCGGGCGTGGACGCCGGGGCTGAGCGGCTCGGCGAGCAGCGAGTCGCCGTCGTCCCAGACGATCACGCAGGCGGTGTCGTGCGCCGGTGCGTACACGGTCGACCGGTTGCCGACGACGATGCACGGGCGCGGCGTGCGCAGCCGGAGATAGCCCGCGTACCGCTCGGGTCCGGAGCGCCGGGCATCGTCGCGGACCACCGCATCGTCGGACAGCCACACGCCCAGCACGGCGAGCACCTGCTCCTCGTCGCGGTGGTCGGGCACCACGATCACCGTGCTGCGACCGGCCGCCAGCTGGCGGACGGCGATGGCGGCGAGCAGTTCCGCCCAGGCTCCGACGGTCAGTGATGCGCTGGGGTGCGGTGGAGCATCGACCGCCAGCCGCTCCCCCGCCGCGACCGCGTCGGCCAACCCCGGGTAGGGCGCCAGCACGGTGTCGGCCCAGTCCTCGGCATCCCCCGACACCGGGGGCGCTGAGGGGGCGATCTCGTCGGCGGATGCCGGTGCCTGTGCCGCCAGCCACGCTTTCTCGGCCCGCACCATCCGCTTGGGGATGACGAGCCGCAGGATGTCGCTGGCCGAGCCCGCCGCGCGGTCGGCGGCGCGCCGTGCGAGCGCATACAGCTCGGGCGTGAGGACGGGAACCGGAGAGACGATCGCG
>NZ_BADB01000179.1:0-3104 GCF_000333415.1 Microbacterium sp. B24
GGCTCCCGGGCCGTTTACACGAAGGGCTATCACCGCGGCGAGGACATCGCCAACAACGCCCAGGTCGCCGACATCCCTGCGCTTCGCTCGGGCGAGGTCATCGACTCCGGGCGCTCCTCGGTCATCGGCTTCTGGGTCTGCATCAAGCCCGACGCCGACCCGAGCCGGCGCGACATCTACTGCCACATGTTCGAGCCGAGTGCGAAGCGCTCCGGGCGTGTGAACGCGGGCGACATCATCGGCCGGATGGCGACCTGGGGCGAGTCTCCGGGCACCGGATGGACTGGACCGCATCTGCACTTCGTCGTGTCGGACCTCTCTGACGGCGGACACAACACGTCTCGCGCCGACTTCGACCCGCGGCCCATCATCACCGCGGCCCTCGCGAACGGCGGCAACGCACCGGCTCCGGCACCCGCGCCCGCAGCGAGCGGCGGCCAGGTGTTCATGCTAGCGGCTGGCGCCGGCGACGCGTTCGGACGGGCCAGGCGTCAGCTGACGCGAGCGCCGCACATGCCACAGACTCCCGTGGCGGGAACCTGTACGAAGCAGTCGGGGCAGAGCACGGCCTCGCGCTCGGGGATGATCGGGGCGGGTGCCTTGCGCGGCGCAGCAGAACCGGCGGCAGCCCGCGTGCGGCGAGCGCGTTCGGGCGCCGCCGCGGCGGCCGGAGCCATTTTCGCGGCCGGCTTGTGATCGGCGCAGTAGAAGCGCACGAAACCGGCCGGGTTGGTCGGATGCCGGTGCTTCACCACCCACAGCGCCTCGCGCGGCCACGGCTCGCTCGTGGGACCGCAGCCGGAGCATCGCGTGGCATCGCCGGGCACGGCCTCCGCTGCGGAAACCGGCAGCTCGAAGGGGAGGGCATCGCGCCAGTCCGAGGAGTTCCTGATCTGCACGATTCGTCCTTCCGGCGGCATCCTCGGGTGGATCACGCCGTGCCCCATTCTCCCACGCCGCGTGGATGCCCGTCCCCGCCTAACCGGCCGCGACGACGCAGAAGCGGTTGCCTTCGGGGTCCTCCATGATGACGTAGTCGGCATCCGGCGGTTGCTTGTCCCAGTGCACCCGACGGGCCCCGAGCGCTTCGAGTCGGCGCACCTCGGCATCCTGATCATCCGCGTAGAGATCGAGATGAATGCGCGGCGGCAGCACGCGCGGAGCCGCGACGGCGTCGAGCGACACGTTGACGCCGACGCCGTCGCGCGGATGCAGCAGTGCGAAGTCGTCGCCGACGGGCTCGCGCGCCGCGTAGTCGAGTGCCGCCGTCCAGAAGGCGATCTCTCGCGCCAGATCATCGACGCGGATCACCACCGACCCGATGGTGAGCATCAGTCGCGGCCTCCGTTGCGCGCCGTGGTCGTCAAAGCCTCGGCCGGGTCGCCCAGGGGTTCCAGGAGGCAGTCGTAGCGCTGCCGCGCCGGCCAGCGCGGGTCGCCGGGCGCGTCGGAGACGACGAAGCCGAGGCGACGGTAGAAGTCGACGGCGTCGTCATCGGTGCTCGCATACAGGGGTCGCGTCGGGTCGGCGCGGCGCGCGGCATCCACGAGACGAGAGCCGAGCCCCGTTCCGCGTGCCTCGTGTGCGACGGCGATGTAGTGCAGCTCCGCGCGATCTGCGCCGTGCGCGTCGGCGCCGAACGCGGCGAAGCCGAGCACCCGGCCGTCCTCGACCGTCCCGACCACGGTCATCGTGGGCAGTTCGACGTCGCGAATGCGGATGAGGGCGTCGGTGTCGACTCCTGCGGCCTCCCAGAGCAGGGCGAGGAATGCGTCGGCGGCGATCTCGTCGGCCGTCAAAGGGCGCACCGTTGCGGTCATGATTCGACTCTAGCGAGCGCACTCCGAGGGCTCGCCCCCGTGCGGGGCGGCGATGGTGCGGCGGCCACCGGCTTGGCTCGGCGCAGCGATCGCAGCACGGCGCGACCGACGAGACAGATGCCGATGAAGGTGGTGAGCGCGCGCACCGTGTCCCAGCTGAGAGTCGAGGTCACGAGCGAGTAGACGAGGAAGGCGCCCATGTTCTGCGGCAGCGGCGCCCCGGGAACATACGAGATCGATGTTCCGCCACCGACGGCGAACGGCCAGAACCACATGTTCATGATGAGTCCGAACGCGTACGCGGCGGCAACGCCGTATCCCATGAGCATCGCGATCTCCGCCCCGCCGCGCACCCGGCGCGGCAGGAGGCCCGCGCCGGCCGCAACCCACGCGCACGCGAACATCTGGAACGGCAGCCATGGTCCGACGCCTCCCCACAGCAACGCCGACAGCCCCACGGATGCCGCACCCAGCAGCAGCCCGAAACGGGCGCCGTACGCGCGTCCGGCGAGGATGAGAAGCGCGAACAGCGCCTCCACGCCACCGACACCGGTGCTCGCGATGCGCACGGCTGCGCCGATGGCGGCGAGCACTGCCAGCAGTGCCAGCGTCTGGGCGGAGCGGACCGTCGTGTCGAGCGCCGCGAGGGTGGCGAGCGCGGCCAGGGGCGCGAGAGCCAGCGCGATCGGCCCGACGGCAGCCTGCGCCTGTGCGGGGAGGGCGGTCGCGGCGAGCGGCCACAGGAACGCAGCGGCGGCGAGAACGTTCGCCGCAACCAGCGCGACGGTCAGCGCGCGGCGTGGCCGCGGTGCCCGGGTGGTGGTCCGCGCTCGTGTGTTCCGAGCTCCTCCGATTTCGTCCGGTTCGGCGGCTGTGGCCGCCTCCGAAGGCTGCGTGCGCGCGGAGTGGAGGATTTCGGCACGCGGCTGATGCGTCGCGCCGCGGTCTTCACCCGGCGCGGTGGCGGGGGCCGCGGCGGCGGTGGCGGGGGCGGTGGTGGTGCCCGCGGCGGATAGGCGACCGGCGTCCATGCCGAGCGCCACGTCGGCGCGGGAGATCACCGCGGCGTCATGGGTCGCGACGAGCACGGCGGTCCCGGCCGCCGCGATGCGCGTGACGGCAGCATCGACCATCCGCCGGGCGTCGGGGTCGAGTCCGCGCGTCGGTTCGTCGACCAGCAGCACCCGGGGGCGCGTCGCCGTCTGGATCGCGAGCGCCAAGCACCGCCGCTGGCCCGCGGACAGATCGCGCGGATGGACTCTAGAGGATCCCCGGGACCGAGCT
>NZ_BADB01000178.1:0-1514 GCF_000333415.1 Microbacterium sp. B24
GAGCTCGGTCCCGGGGATCCTCTAGAGTCGAGGGCATGTTGTCAGCCAGACAGAGCCATCCCGACACGCGCACCGGAAGACGAAGCTGTGCGGCCGCGCGGACGACGGCGAGCACGGTCGCGGCCCCGGCCATGTCGTACTTCATGCCCACCATTCCCGCGGCCGGCTTGAGCGAGAGGCCGCCGGTATCGAAGGTGATGCCCTTGCCCACGATCGCGACGTGGCGCTCGGCATCCGCGGGTGCGTATTCGAGTCGCACGAGACGCGGGGGGCGGTCCGATCCCTGACCGACACCGAGGATGCCCCCGTAACCGTCGGCGGCGAGCTGCTTCTCGTCCAGGACGACGACGTCCACGGGGAGTTCTGACAGCGCGGCCCGAGCAGCGTCCGCGACATCCTGCGGGCCCAGCCACTCGGCCGGGGTGTGCACGAGGTCCTTGACGAGTGCGGCCGCATCGCCGACGACCTGCGCACGAACCAGCGCCGAGGGGACCGTGGTTCCTTCACCGCGGATGATCACGTGCGACGCACGAGCAGGCGAGGCAACCGACTTGTATCCGTCGAAGCGGTACGCGCCGAGCGCTGCACCCTCCGCGACTGCTCCCCACCCGTCCTCATCGACTCCCGGGACCTCGACGGCCACGGTGTCGAAGCCGGTGGTGGTCCGCAGTGCGGCGCCGACCGCCTCACGCAGGGCGGCGGTGTCGGGCGAGGGCCCCGTGCCGACCACGATCAGGGGCAGTGACGTCGCTTCCGGGGCGTACGCGCGCACCGTGCTGCCGAGCGCACCCGAGTAGCCGACGGCTTCCAGGGCCGAGGCCAGGCCCGGCCACTGCGCGAGCGCCCCGCGATCGTGGTCGAGGGGCGGGAGGGCGAGCACGAGGGCATCGGCCTTCGTCTCACGCAGCGGATCGGTCGTGTACGACAGCTCGGGAAACGCCATGACCTCCATCCTAGGTTTGCGTCGTCCGGGACCGGCGACGTCCGATGGCGGCGAGCCGCGCGCGGCGTGTTCGCTGTCAGCGGCACGCGGGCCTCCGCCTGAGGAAGGCTCGTACAGTTGTCTCATGCCCCTGAGCGGTCCCCTTTACGAGCGTGTGGTGTCGGCCCCACCGGTCCCTGCCGGCCTTCCGCTGGTGATCGTGCTGACGGGCTTCACGGATGCCGGTGGCGCCGTCTCGCAGATGGTGGAGATGTTCCGCGACGACCTCGAGCCGGCTCCGATCGTGAGGTTCTCGGCCGACGTGCTGCTCGACTATCGTGCGCGGCGGCCGACGATCACTTTCGACGCCGACCATCTCGCCGACTACCGTCCGCCCCGGCTGGAACTCTCACTGGCGCACGATGCACTCGGGCAGCCGTTCGTTCTCCTGGCCGGCTACGAGCCGGACTTCGCCTGGGAGGCGTTCACCGAGACCGTCGTGGGCCTCGCCGAAGGACTGCAGGTGTCGACGGTGACGTGGGTGCACGCCATTCCCATGCCCGTGCCGCACACACGGCCGATCGGCACGACC
>NZ_BADB01000177.1:0-3920 GCF_000333415.1 Microbacterium sp. B24
CCTGGCCTGACGGCGAGAGGGCCTCTTCGGCGCCGCCGGAGTCCGCCGTCTCCCCACCGTCCCCGGATCAACCGACGCTTCCCACGCCGGGAGCGATGTCCGATCCCCCAGCAACGGATGCCGGGACACCCGCACCGTCGGACGGCATCGACGACAGCGGCATCGCGCGACGCCTGCTTTCCGATCTCGCGTCGTGCGTCCGGGCGCAGAAGGCGGATTGCTCCGTCTTTCTGGAAGACCCCGGAGTCGGGATCCCTGACGCAGGCGTCCTGGGAAACATCGGAGAGCGCGAGGTCACCCTCGTCGACGAGTACGGCGGAGTCGCTGCATACCGTGTTACCGGCGGAGAGCAGCCGGACCAGGTGCTCGTTCTCGTGCAGATGGACGGGAAATGGCTGATCCGCGACGTGTACGACGTCGCGGATCAGCCATGAAGTGTGCCCGCCGGCGGGGCGTCCGCTCAGATCCCGAGGTTGGCCTCGAAGTCGGCCGTCTCGAGGCGAGTCTTGACCGCGCCGAGGAAGCGGGCCGCGTCCGCGCCGTCGACGATGCGGTGATCGTACGACAGGGCCAGGTACACATAGGAGCGCACGGCGATCGCCTCGACGCCGTCGACCTTCACCACACCGGGTTCCTTGACGACCGCGCCGGTCCCGAGAATTGCGGACTGGGGGAGGAACACGACCGGGGTGTCGAAGAGCGCGCCACGAGAACCGGTGTTGGTCACGGTGAACGTGCCGCCGGCGAGCTCGTCGGGCTTCAGCTTGTTGTCGCGCGTACGGGCGGCGAGGTCAGCGATCTCCGACGAGATCCCCGCCAGCGTCTTGGTGCCCGCGTCACGGAGAACGGGAGTCAGCAGCCCGCGCTCGGTGTCGACCGCGATCGAGATGTTCTCGGTGGCGGGGTAGACGATGTCGGTGCCGTCCACCGTGGCGTTGATCACCGGGAACGCCTGCAGCGCCTCGGCGGCCGCGAGCACGAAGAACGGAAGGAACGACAGCTTGCCGCCCGTCTTCGCGACGAAGTCCTTCTGCACCGCCGTGCGGTACGAGGCGACCTTCGTGACGTCGACCTTCACGACGGTGGTGAGCTGAGCCGTCTGCTGCATCGACGCGACCGCGCGCTCCGCGAGAACCTTGCGAAGACGGGACATGGGCTGAGTCGTCCCGCGCAGCGGCTAGACCTCGAGCGGCGCCGGAGCCGCCGGATCGGGCGCGACGGCCGCGGGTGCGGCCTGAGCGGCCTCGGCTGCCTTGAGCACATCTTCCTTGCGGATGCGGCCACCGACCCCGGTCCCCGTCACGGAGGCGAGATCGACTCCCTGCTGCTGCGCGAGTCGGCGCACCAGAGGAGTGACGTAGGTCGTTCGCGTCGTCGGCGGATGCCGTGCCGGAGCAGGCGCGGCAGCTGAAGCGGGCGCAGCAGCCGGAGCGGGCGCAGCAGCCGGAGCGGGCGCAGCAGCCGGAGCGGGCGCAGCAGCCGGAGCGGGCGCGGCGGGAGCGGGCGCGGCCGCAGCGGGCGCAGGCGCGGCGGGAGCTTCCGCGGCCGGTGCCGGAGCAGCGGGCGCCGGGGCGCCCGAGCCGATGCGGGCGAGCACCGCACCGACGGCAACCGTCTCATCCTCCGCGACGAGGATCTCCTGCAGCGTCCCCGCAACCGGCGAAGGGATCTCGGTGTCGACCTTGTCGGTCGAGATCTCGAGAAGCGGCTCGTCGACCGCGACCTCGTCACCGATCTGCTTCAGCCAGCGCGTCACTGTTCCTTCCGTGACGCTCTCGCCGAGCTCGGGGAGAACGACATCCTTCGCATCGCCCGACGGTGCGGGAGCGGAGGCAGCGGCCGGGGCCGGGGAAGCCTCCTCAGCAGCGGGCACCGCTTCTGCCGGTGCCGCCTCAGCGGCGGGCTGCTCGGCCGCCGGAGCGTCGTCGGACGGAGCCGCCGCGGAGCCGTCTCCGATCTTGGCGAGAACAGCGCCCACCTCGACGGTCTCGTCCTCGGCGACCAGGATCTCCTCGATGACGCCGCTGACGGGGGAGGGGATCTCGGTGTCGACCTTGTCGGTCGAGATCTCGAGCAGCCCTTCGTCGGCCTGGATCGTGTCACCGACCTTCTTGAGCCAACGGGTGACCGTTCCCTCGGTGACGCTCTCTCCGAGCGCGGGGAGGACCACGGATGTGCTCATGACTGTGTCTCCTTCAGAAGTTCGATGTCCGACAACTAGCTTAGTGACCCTCGCGAGGGCCAAGCGGTGACGTGTCGGACGGGGCGGGAAAAGTGGGTGTCAGAGTGCGTGCAGAGGCTTGCCGGCAAGCGCGAGGAATGCCTCGCCGAGCGCCTCGCTCTGCGTCGGGTGCGCGTGCACGTAGGGCGCGATGTCTTCAGGGTGGGCTTCCCAGGCGACGGCCAGCTGGCCCTCGCTGATCAGCTCGCCGACGCGATCGCCGACCAGATGGACGCCGATCACGGGCCCGTCGACCAGTCGGACGATCTTGACGATGCCCCCGGTGCCGATGATCTCGCTTCTGCCGTTGCCGGCCAGGTTGTACTCAGAGACCGCAACCCTGTCGCCGTGTGCGGTTCGCGCGGCTGCCTCCGTGATCCCGACGGACGCCACTTCGGGGTGCGAGTAGGTGACCCGCGGGATGCTCTGCTCCGCGACCACGACGGGTCGGAGGCCGGCGATCTCCTCGGCCACGAAGATCCCCTGCTGAAAGCCACGGTGGGCCAGCTGCAAGCCGGGGACGATGTCGCCGGCCGCCCAGACGTGCGGGACAGATGTGTGGAGGCGCTCGTCCACGCTCACGAAGCCGCGCTCGAGAACCACGCCGGCCTCATCGAACCCCATCCCGGCCGTTGACGGCCCGCGTCCGACCGCCACGAGGAGATAGTCCGCGGCCAGTTCGCTCCCGTCGGACAGGACGATCGAGACCTCGGCATCCGTCTGCGAAACGGAGGCGAAGCGAGAACCGAGTCGAGCGACGATTCCGCGTTTGCGGAAGGCGCGCTCCAGAGCCTTGCTCGAGGCGACGTCCTCTGCCGGCACGAGGTGGTCGAGCGCCTCGACGATCGTGACATCCGCCCCCATCGATCGCCACGCGCTGGCGAACTCGACGCCGATGACGCCGCCACCGAGCACGATGACGGAAGCGGGAACCTCAGCGAGCGCGAGTGCCTCTTCACTGGAGAGGATCCGGCCCCCGATCTCGATGCCCGGAAGCGTACGCGTGTGCGAGCCCGTCGCGAGGAGCACGTCGGTTCCGCGATAGGTGACCTCGCCCACCGCGACAGCGGGTCCATCGCCATCGACGACCAGCCGCCCCTCACCGGCGACAACCGTGATCCCGCGTGCTTTGATGAGGCCGGCGAGCCCCGCGAACTTCTTGGCGACGATGCCCTCGCGGAAGGCGGTGACCCCCGCCACATCGATACCCTCGAACGTCGCCGTCACGCCGACGCTCGCCGCATCACGGACAGCGTCGGCGATCTCCGCCGCGTGCAGGATCGCCTTGGTCGGGATGCAGCCTCGATGCAGGCATGTACCGCCGAGTTTGTCCTTCTCGACCAGGACGACCGAGCGCCCGAGCTCGGCTGCACGGATCGCCGCTGCGTATCCGGCCGACCCGCCGCCCAGAACGACGAGATCGGAGTGGTGTGCGGTCATCGTGCGTCTCCTTCGACGAATGCGAGCAGCGAGCGGACGGTCGCCGCGGTGGGCCCCTTGTCCGTCGCGCCGGTCGCGGATTTCGTGCTCCCGCTGCCGGCGATGTCCAGGTGCACCCAGGGGATGCGAGGTGCGTCCGCGTCGTCGGAGACGCGCCCGACGAACCGCTGGAGGAAGAGCCCGGCGAACAGCGAGCCTCCCGACGGGTCACCGATCTTCGCATTGACCAGGTCGGCGATAGGGGAGTCCAGCTCCTCCT
>NZ_BADB01000176.1:0-3310 GCF_000333415.1 Microbacterium sp. B24
CGAATGTGGGCGGAGGCGCAGCAGCGCGGCGGGAATGCGGTCGTCGCCATGCGGTTCGACTCCGGCTCGATCGGAAACTTCACCGAGTTCTGCGCGTACGGAACCGCTGTGGTCGTCGAGCCGATCGACCCGCCGCAGGCCTGATCGCGACACTGCCGCGACGCGGGCTTGCCGTTGTGGTCGTCGAGACGCTGTGCCCGCTAGATTGAGCGCACCCGATAGCGTCACGCACCAACCCGGAGGTGCCCGTGGGCGTGCTCTCCCGCCGCCAGTTCCTCGCCGTCGTCGGTGGCCTCGCCGCCGCCGGCGCGCTCCCGCGCGATCAGCTGGCGCAGGCTCTGGCGACCGCGCCGCCGCGCGCGGCGGTCGCCGAGGCTCCATCGACGCTCACGCGCACCATCCTGCAGGGCGGGGTGCAGAAGGGCTCTTACCGCGGGCTGGTGGCAGGTCCGGGCGAGCCGCACCTGCCGCGACTCGATGTGCTGCGTCGCGCCGCGGCGGCCGGACGCGCGGCATCCCGTCGATCGCTGCTGTACCTCGCCCACCTGTCGGATATGCACGTGATCGACGCGCAGTCACCGGGGCGCATCGAGCCGATGATCGTCCAGGACCATTCCGCGTGGGGCTCGGCCTTCCATCCGCAGGATCCGCTCAGTCCCCACGTCATCGCCGCGATGACGAAGTCGATCTCGGATCTGCGCTACAGCCCCGTGACCGGTGCGCCCATGGATGCCGCCGTGGTCACCGGCGACAGCGCCGACATGCACTCTCACCGGGAACTGCGGTGGTACATCGACCTTTTGGACGGCCTCAGCGTGGATCCGCGGACCAGCGACACGTTCGAGGGGGTGCAGGCGTGGGCCGAGGCCGTGTGGGCCTACCGCCCCGCCGATCCCACGGGCGGCGCGTTCGGCGCGTACGGGTTCCCGACGCTGCCGACGCTGCTCGACGAGGCCATCGCCCGCCCCGTCGCCTCGGTGGGCCTTCCCGCACCCTGGTACACCGTGTACGGCAATCATGAGACCTTGTTGCTGGGCACCTTCGATCTGGACACCCAACTGCGTGCCCTGGCAGTGGGCGGTCGCAAGTCGTACACGCTGGAAGCGACCGCCGCGATGGCTTTGGGCGGGTACGCGGCGCGCACCAGCGCCGTCCAACAGACGCTCGACGCGTGGGGGCTCGAGCTCGGGCTGCGTCCGGGTTTCAAGGCCGTGCCCGCCAACCGCGACCGTGCACTCTTCACCCAGCAGGAGTTCATGCAGGAGCATTTCCGCACGGCCGATCGCCCCGGTCCCGTGGGGCACGGGTTCACCGACCACAACCTCAGCACCGGCGAGACGTGGTGGAAAGCGGACCTGTCCGCGAATGTGCGCGCGTTCGGGTTGGACACGTGCAATCAGGTCGCCGGGCCCGACGGGGCGGTCCCGAAGAACCAGTTCGACTGGCTGGAGGCCGAGCTCGCCGTGGCGACGAAGGAGAACCGCCTCGCCATTGTTCTCAGCCACCACAACAGCGACACCCTCGAGAACCGCGCCCAACGCCCCGGACAGGACGAGGTGCTGATCGGAGCGGACGAGTTCGTGGCCATGCTCGCCCGCTATCCCGTCGTCGTGGCGTGGCTGAACGGGCATACGCACCTGAACCAGATCCTCGCGCATCCCGCGCCAACGGGCGGCGGCTTCTGGGAGATCACGACGGCATCCTGCATCGACTTCCCGCAGCAGCAGCAGACCGTCGAGCTCGTCGACAATCGGGACGGCACACTCTCCATCTTCACGACGGTCGTCGACCACGCGGCTGATCCGGTGCCGGGAAGTGGCGGTGACTACCTCGCCCTCGCGTCGCGCAGCCGTGAACTGGCATCCAACGACTGGGCCGAGACGCCTCTGATGCGACGCGGTTCGCCGCTCGACCGCAACACCGAACTGCTGCTTCCGGCGCCGTTCGATCTCGCCACGATCAGCGACGCGGCGCTGGAGACGCAGCATCTCACCGCGCGCGCCCGCATCCTCGCGAACGAGGGAGCCCTGTCATGACGTCGGGTCGTTCTCGCGCCGCCGCGTCCTTCGCGGCTGTGCTCGCGGTCCTGGCCTTGACGGGCTGTTCTCAGATCGCCGCTCTCGCTCCGGTCGGCGGCAACGGGCTCGCCGAGGTGCGCTTCGCTGCGATCGACGTCCTTCAGCAGAAGAACGTCGCCCTGCTGACGGCGCCGGTGTGCGCACAGGCGGACACCGGGCCGCTCGTCACCTGTGTGGGAACCAGCGCCGATGGTCGCGAGATCACGGTCACCTCGAGCGTCGCATCCGGTGCGCAACTGGTGGTCGCCGTCGGCGGCGAGACGATCTACTCCGGTGCGCTCACCGAGGTGCTGGACGAGGCGGCGCGCGGATGAACGTGTTGCGCTCCCCCGCCCGTCGCCGTGTCACGGCCGCGCTCGTGGTCGCGGTGCACGCGGGTGCGCAGGCGGCGTTCGTCGCCGTGGCACCGCGACTGCCGTTGGATGCCGGGGCGATCGCCCTTGCCGTCGCTTCTGGTCTCGTGATGCTCGTCGCCGCGGCTGCGCTCTGGACACTCGCCCTGCGCGCGGTATCCGCTCGCGCCCTGCTGACGCTTCTCCTCGCGGGGGTTGCCCTCGCAGCCTCCGCTGTGGCGGCGCCGATCGCGATTCCGATCGTCGCGGCGATCGCAAGCCCGCTCATCGCGGCGGGGTCCCCACCCGCTGCGGCCACAGCCATGCGCCGGCATCCGTGGCGCACGGCGGCCGGTCTGGTCGTGACCGCCGTCGCCGTGATACTCGCGACGATCGTCGCGATGCTGCTCGGTCTGCTCGTGACCGGTGCGCTCGGGGCTGCGGTGGCCTGGGTGCTGATCGGTGTCGGGGCCATCGCACTCATCGGAGCTTGGGCTCGATGGGCACGTGCCGGGACGTCGGTGGGCGCGGCTCAGCCGTAGAAGAGCTTCTCGAAGTCACGGCGCGCTCGTCGCGCCGTACGCAGCCATTCCTCTTCGACCAGCGTCGCCGACCGTGCCGGATACTCCAGGAGTCGACCGATGCCGTCCAGCTTGCCGCGGTCGGTCGGCAGGACGTCGCTCGTCTGCCCCGAAAGGAGCGTGTTCGCCGACCTCAGCCGACTGGCGAGACGCCACGCATCGTGCAGACGCTGCGCGGCGCCGTCAGGCACCAGTCCGGCGGCGCGCGCGGCCTCGAGAGCCTCGAGGGTGGACGTCGTACGGAGGGCGGGGACATCGTGCGCGTGTTCGTGCTGCAACACCTGCACGAGCCATTCGACGTCGCTCAGGCCGCCGGGCC
>NZ_BADB01000175.1:0-1341 GCF_000333415.1 Microbacterium sp. B24
AGCTCGGTCCCGGGGATCCTCTAGAGTCGTCAGTGAGCGGACGCCGCAGGAGTGGGACGAGCATCTCGCCGCCGCCGCGCGCTCCGACGACGAGCGACTCGCCGTTCGCTACGCCCACCCCGTCTGGGTGATCCGCGCGTTCCGCCGGGCGCTGGCCGCCGAGGGTCGGGGGGACGAGCTGGAAGCGCTGCTCGCGGCCGACAACGCCGCGCCCGTCGTCACGCTCGCCGCACTGCCGGGCCTCGCCGATCGCCCCGCCGACGCGACGCCGACGCCCTACTCACCGCTCGGGTTCTTCTCCGGCGGCGGCGACCCGGGTGCCCTCGTCGCGGCATCCGGAGGCCGCGTCCGCGTGCAGGACGAGGGCTCGCAGCTGGCGGCACTCTCGCTCGCGCGCGTGCAGCCGGTCACGGCCGGCGAGCGCTGGCTGGATCTGTGCGCCGCCCCGGGTGGCAAGACGGCGGTCCTCGCCGCCGAAGCTCTCGCCCACGGCGCCACGCTGGAGGCCAATGAGCTCTCCCCGGCGCGGGCGGGCCTGGTGCGCGACTCGGTCGCCGCGGTCCCGCTGCCGGTGCCCGTCTCGGAGGAGGACGGCCGCACGCGCGCCGCACACGGGCGCTACGACCGCATCCTGGTCGACGCACCGTGCACCGGTCTCGGAGCCCTCCGACGCCGTCCCGAAGCCCGCTGGCGCAAGCAGCCCGCCGACGTGCCACAGCTGGCCTCGCTGCAGTCAGAGCTTCTGTCGGCCGCGCTCGCGGCGTTGCGTCCCGGCGGCGTCGTCGCGTACGTCACCTGCTCGCCGCACCTGGCCGAGACGGCGGCGATCGTCGCCGATGCCCTGCGCACGCACGGCGATGGCGTCGAGGAGCTCGACGCGCGCGCGACCGTGGCTGCGATCTCCGAGCACCCGATCGACCTCGCCGCCCCGGCGGACGGATCGGGCCGCGCGCAGCTGTGGCCGCACCGCCACGGCACAGACGCCATGTCGATCTCGCTGCTGCGCCGCCGCTGAGCCCCGCCCCGGTGCTCAGTCCCAGCGCACGACGGGCGGCGTCACCGTGAGATCGACCAGTGCAGACCCCAGCGACGGCAGGAACAGGAACGAGCAGCCGGTGCGGCGCTGGCCGTTGACGTCGCAGTCCGCGGTGACCTCGACGCCGCCCAGATACGGCGTACGCACTTGACCCGGATCGCCGTACATCGCCTCGGGCTTCAGGTTCGCGAGCTTCGCCTGCGTCTCGGCGCGGAGGCTGCGGGTGATGGTCCCGTCGATGATCTTCGTGCCGTCGCGCAGGGTTTCCGGAATGTCGGACTCTAGAGGATCCCCGGGACCGAGCT
>NZ_BADB01000174.1:0-1153 GCF_000333415.1 Microbacterium sp. B24
CAGCGGCCGGAATCTGTGAGACGGTGAGAGACCATCTGGTCGCTCCTTCCCGTGCGTGTCGGCGTGGGCTGCACGTGCTGCCGCGCGGGCGCGGTGCCCCCGTGAAGACAGTCAACCCCGGAGATGTCTCGACCGTGTTACGCGAGTGCTACCGGGCGACTAATCTCCTCGGCTCATTTCCTCGGCGCCGAGCGGCATCTCCGTCAGCGTCGGGTCACGCTGTCGCCGAGCGCCCGCAGCAGCCGGGTGAGGGCGTTGATGTCGTCCAGCGGCCAGTCCACGATCGCGTCGAGCAGCAGTCCCTGCTGGGGCGCGCGGGCCGCCTCGAGACGGGCAAGACCCTCCGGCGTCGGGGCGAGGAGGCTCGAGCGGCCATCGGCCGGGTCGGGGGAACGGGAGATGAGGCCGAGCGACTCGAGTTCGCGGATGGTCCGGCTCAGCTGGCCCTTGTCCATCATCAGCAGATCGGACAGGGACGACAGCGTCACGCCGTCGCGGCGCGCGATCGTCGTGAACACCTTGTAGGCGCCGGGGAGAAGGCCGGGGCTCACCCGGTTCGCGATCTCGCTGATCACCCGCTGGAAGCGGGTGATCAGCTCACCGAACTCGGACTCCAGTTCCCGCACCGCGGCGGTGCGGGAACCGGAGTCTTCGGTCGTCTCAGCCATCGTTCCGGGATCCGGCAGGCACGGTGCGCACGGCGCCGGTGGCGGTGAGCGTCTCCATCGCCTCGGGAACCGAGACCGTGGCGAGATCGGCCTCGCTGGCCTGCATGCGCTCGACGGTGGTCATCGTCGTGAGCGGCTTGTTGGGCAGGAACGCGATCGCGATGAGCGAGACCACCGCGAAGGGCACCGCGATCAGGAAGGAGTGCGAGATGCCGTTGGCGTAGATGTCCTCGAACACGACTCGAAGCGTATCGGGCATGGCCGACACCTTGGGCAGCGAGCCGGTCTGCAGCTGCTGCGCCCAGTACGAGGCCTGGTCGCCGAGCCCCATGATCGCGGCGGTGATGTCCTCCTTGCGCTGTGCGACCAGATCCACGACGCGTGCCGCGAGAGCGGCGCCCATCACCGAGACGCCGATCGTGCCGCCGAGGCTGCGGAAGAAGGTGACTCCCGAGCTCGCCACGCCGATTCCTCCGGCCGGGTGG
>NZ_BADB01000173.1:0-6373 GCF_000333415.1 Microbacterium sp. B24
CGCGTCCGATGGCATGACGTACACTGGACAGTGCAGTTGAAGTCTGCATTCTTTCGCCGTGCCCGCGCTTCGCGTGACGTTCGGGCAGGGAAGCGGTCTTCACCCCGGGATCTCACGATCTCTAGGGCGGTAGCTCAATTGGCAGAGCAGCGGTCTCCAAAACCGCAGGTTGCAGGTTCGATTCCTGTCCGCCCTGCGCGTCAGCGATCAGCTGACACCGCAGGTCGCGCCGGTTCACGCCGGCGTGGGAAGCAAGTCCGAGCACGTCCGAGCACGTCACATGGGTGGGTACATGGTCCAGGAAGAGGCGCACGGCGAGGTCGTCGCAGCAGGCGGCACGCCCCGTGAGAAGAAGCTGAACTTCTTCCAGCGGATCGCGCTCTTCATCCGCCAGGTCTTCGGCGAACTCCGCAAGGTCGTCACCCCGACGCGTCAGGAGCTCCTGAAGTTCACCGGTGTGGTCCTCGGCTTCGTGGTCGTGATGATGGCCGTCGTCTACAGCCTCGACTTGCTCTTCACCTGGGTGGTGCAGGTCGTCTTCGGCACACCGAGCTGATCCAGCCGACGCCTGAGCTGTCACCGCACGACCCCCGAGGGAAGAGGACATACGTGTCTGAGAAGTACACCGACGACGTCGACTGGGCCACCGCCGCCGAGCAGTCCAGCGAGGACGACGAGGCGCAGGAAGGCAACATCCTCGCCGCCGAGGAGCTCTCCTCGGAGCCTGCAGAGCACCTCGCCGTGCACGTCGTCGACGATGAAGACGACGTCGAGGGCGAAGACGAAGACATCGACATCGACGACCCGGAGGCAGACGCCATCGTGAACGACGCACTCGAGATCGACGAGGCGGCCGAGGCCGAGGCTGCCGCTGAGGTGCTCACCGACGCGCTCGCCGAGGAAGAAGCCGAGGCCGCCGCCCAGGCTGCCGAGGAGATCGCGCCGTACGACGGCCCCGACGTGAACGGCGAGCCGGACGCGCCCGCGCTGGACGAGGAGTTCGTCGCCGAGGTCTCTGCGGCCGGCGACGTCGTCGACGCCGCGGAGGACGCGACCCCCGACGACCCCTACGAGGCCTTCCGCGCCGAACTGCGTTCGCTGCCCGGCAAGTGGTACGTGATCCACTCCTACGCGGGCTTCGAGCGCAAGGTGAAGGCGAACATCGAGCAGCGCAAGAACTCGCTCGAGGTCGAAGAGGACATCTATCAGGTCGAGGTCCCGATGGAGGACGTCGTCGAGATCAAGAACGGCCAGCGCAAGATGGTCAACCGGGTGCGCATCCCGGGCTACGTCCTCGTGCGGATGGAGCTGAACGAAGACACCTGGTCGGTCGTGCGTCACACGCCCGGCGTCACCGGCTTCGTCGGCAACGCGCACAACCCGACGCCGCTGCGGTTCGAAGAAGCCTTCAACATGCTGAAGTCGCTCGTGCAGGTCACCGAGACGGCCCCCGTCAAGGGCGGCGCCGGCAAGGGGGCGTCGGCTCCCGCGCGCAGCGTCATCACCGAGGTCGACTTCGAGATCGGCGAGACCATCACGATCAAGGAAGGCTCGTTCGCGGGCCTGCCCGGATCGATCAGCGAGATCAAGCCCGAGAGCGGCAAGCTCACCGTGCTCGTCTCCCTCTTCGAGCGTGAGACGCCGGTCGAGCTGTCGTTCGACCAGGTCACCAAGCAGTGATCCATACCGGATGCCGCGGCATCCGGTAGAATCATCAGGTTGCGCGCGCGTCGCGCGACATCCCCACCACCTTTCGGGTCCGCCGATCGTGTGGAAGCGCGCCCCGAGGCTCCGGCCGACGTGCGCTCGACAGAAGGAAAGAGAATGGCACCGAAGAAGAAGGTGACCGGCCTGATCAAGCTTCAGATCAACGCCGGTGCCGCCAACCCGGCGCCGCCGATCGGCCCCGCGCTCGGTCAGCATGGCGTCAACATCATGGAGTTCTGCAAGGCGTACAACGCCGCGACGGAGTCGCAGCGCGGCAACGTCATCCCCGTGGAGATCACCGTCTACGAGGACCGCAGCTTCACGTTCATCCTGAAGACCCCGCCCGCCGCGGAGCTCATCAAGAAGGCCGCCGGCGTGCAGAAGGGCTCCAAGACCCCGCACACCGTCAAGGTCGCGAAGCTCACCAAGGACCAGGTCCGTCAGATCGCCGAGACGAAGATGCCCGACCTGAACGCGAACGACATCGAGGCCGCCTCGCTGATCATCGCCGGCACCGCCCGCTCCATGGGCATCACGGTCGAGGACTGAGGGGGAACGCACAATGGCTAAGTCCAAGGTTTACGAAGCAGCCGCGGCGAAGATCGACCGCGACAAGTTCTACACGTCCACCGAGGCCGTGAAGCTCGCGAAGGAGACGGGGTCGAAGAAGTTCGACTCGACCGTCGAGGTCGCCCTCAAGCTCGCGGTCGACCCGCGCAAGGCGGACCAGATGGTCCGTGGCACGGTCATCCTCCCGCACGGCACGGGCAAGACCGCCCGCGTCATCGTGTTCGCGACGGGCCCGGCCGCCGAGGCCGCCATCGCCGCGGGCGCGGACGAGGTCGGCGGCGCCGAGCTCATCGAGAAGGTCGCCGGCGGCTGGACCGCGTTCGACGCGGCCGTCTCCACGCCCGAGCTCATGGGTCAGGTCGGTCGACTCGGTAAGGTCCTCGGCCCCCGCGGCCTGATGCCGAACCCCAAGACCGGCACCGTGACCCCCAACCCGGCCAAGGCCGTGGAGGAGATCAAGGGCGGCAAGATCGAGTTCCGCGTCGACAAGCACGCCAACGTGCACTTCGTCGTCGGCAAGGCCTCGTTCACGGCCGAGCAGCTGGAGGAGAACTTCACCGCGGCGGTCGAGGAGATCGTGCGTCTGAAGCCCTCGAGCTCGAAGGGCCGCTACATCCAGAAGGGCGCCGTGTCGACCACCTTCGGTCCCGGCATCCCGCTGGACGTCAACTCCCTCGTCTGATCCTCGGATCGACGTCACGATGGGGCTCCACCTTCGGGTGGGGCCCCATCGTCGTCGTGCGATCACCCGTCGCGGCGGATCTCGAAGACGTTCGACCCCTCCTCGGGCAGCTCCGTGACGCGCAGCTGATCGACCCACCCGCCGCGCGGTCCCGTTCGTGCCCACTCCACGACGGCGGCGACCGCCTCGGGCGGGCCCTCGACTTCGGCCTCGACGGTGCCGTCGGCGCGGTTGCGCACCCATCCCGTCGCGCCCGCCCGGGTCGCCACCGCCTGCAGAGTGAAGCGGAAGCCGACGCCCTGCACGCCGCCCGAGGCGATCAGATGAACCCGTGTCATCGGTCCATCCTGCCCGCGCCGAGCCTCAGAGGGTAGCGTCGAGGGGTGCCGACCGCCGACGACCCCTCTTCCGGCTGCGGCTGCGGATGCGCGGCGCCGGCCCGCGGTGCGGTGCCGTCACGGCCTCTGCTGCCCGTCCGCGCGGCCCCGACGCGGGGGTCTCATCCGATCGCGCAGGTGTCCGTGCCCGCCGGAACCTTCGTCATGGGGGATGCCTCGGGAGATCGCAACCCGCTCGACGGCGAGGTGCCGCGACATGCGGTCGAGCTGGCCGCGTTCGAGATCGATGCCACGACGGTCACCGTCGCGGCGTTCGCGCGCTTCGTCGAGGAGACGGGGTATCGCACCGAGGCCGAGGTGTTCGGCTCGTCCGCGGTGTTCCACCTGCTCGTCGCCGCAGTGGACGACGAGGTGTCGGCACCCCTGGGCGGCACTCCGTGGTGGCGTGCCGTCCGCGGCGCGGACTGGTCGCACCCCGGGGGTCGGCTCTCCTCCGTCGACGGCCTCGACGACCACCCCGTGGTCCACGTGAGCTGGAACGACGCCCAGGCCTACTGTGCGTGGGCGGGACGGCGCCTGCCCACCGAGGCGGAGTGGGAGTATGCCGCGCGGGGCGGCCTCGAGGGTGCGACCTATCCGTGGGGCGACGCCGCCGTCGACGACGGCGGGTGGCGTGCGAACATCTGGCAGGGCGATTTCCCGAACGTCAACACGGCAGAAGACGGATGGGTCGCGACCGCGCCGGTTCGTTCCTTCACCCGGAACGGGTATGGCCTCTGGCAGCCCGTGGGCAACGTCTGGGAGTGGTGTGCGGACTGGTTCTCCGCCGACACGTACCGTCGTTCGCCGCGGGAGGATCCGCGCGGCCCGGAGCAGGGGAGCGCGCGGGTGCTGCGCGGGGGGAGCTACCTCTGCCACGCGTCGTACTGCAACCGCTATCGCAACGCGGCCCGCTCCTCGAACACCCCGGACTCGTCCATGGGCAACGCCGGGTTTCGGACGGTCGGCGCGCGCTAGCCGTGTTCACCGGGGCAGGACGAGCCCGATCGCCAGTCCCAGCATGACGATCGCGATCGTACCGTCCAGCACCCGCCAGGCGCGCGGTGTCGACAGGCGTCGGCCCAGGTGGTGCGCACCGAAGCCGAGCGCGCTGAACCAGGCGACCGAGGCCGTGACGGCACCGGCGGCGAAGGCCCACCGCATCGACCCGTGGGTGTTGGCGACCGTGCCGAGGAGGAACACCGTATCGAGATAGACGTGCGGGTTGAGCCAGGTGAGGGCCAGACAGGTCAGCACGACCGCCGCGCGGCGGGAGACCTCGGATGGCGGGCTCTCGCCCGTCAGGCCGGTCGGTGATCCGCGCAGAGCTCGACGCGCTGCCAGGAGGGCGTAGCCCGCGAGGAAGAGCGCACCGGCCCAGCGAACGACGTCGATGAGGCCCGGCAGCGTCTGCAGGAGCGCACCGACGCCGGAGACGCCCAGCACGATCAGCAGTGCATCGGAGACCGTACAGACGACCACCACCGCGGTGACGTGCTGGCGGCGGATCCCCTGCCGCAGCACGAACAGGTTCTGCGCGCCGATGGCGACGATGAGAGACAGGCCGAGGCCGAGGCCGGCCAGCGCAGAGGGGAGCACGCACGCGAGCGTAGACCGGCACACGGCGCAAGCCCAGTTCATGATTCTGAAGCGCCATAAGCTGAGCTGATGATCCGGATTCCGGCCGAACTCGCCCACACGCTCGTCACGGTGCTCGACGAGGGCACTCTCGACGGCGCCGCCCGCCGCCTGCACGTGACCCCGTCTGCGATCAGCCAGCGCATCAAAGCGCTGGAGGAGATCCTCGGACGCGTCCTGCTCGTGCGCACCAAGCCGGTGCAGGCGACCGAGGCCGCGCACCCCGTCGTGCGGTACGCGCGTCAGCTCGCGCTGCTGGAAGCCGATGCGGCGCGGGCGCTGGGCCACGACGCCGAGCCGGTTCGGATGCCGCTCGCCGTCAACGCCGACTCGCTCTCCACGTGGTTCCTGCCACCGCTGGCCCGGCTCGCCGAGCGGCATCCGGTCGTCTTCGACCTGCACCGCGACGATCAGGACTTCACCGCGGCGCTCCTCGAGTCCGGGACGGTGACGGGAGCGGTGACCTCGCGTGCACACCCCGTCGCCGGATGCCGCGTCGTTCCCCTCGGCGAGCTGGTCTACGAAGCCGTCGCCACTCCCGCCTTCCGCGATCGGTGGCTCGACAAGGGGGCACCCGATGCTGCCGCGCGCCTGCGCGACGCGCCGCTCATCGACTTCGATCGACGCGATGACCTGCAGACGAGGTGGCTGCGCGCACGCGGCATCGATCCGGCGGCGCCACCGCGGCACCGCGTGCCGGCCTCGCACGACTTCGCCACGGCGGTGCAGCTGGGTCTCGGATGGGCGCTGCTGCCGCGGCTGCAGTCGCAGCAGGCGCTGGATGACGGCACGCTCGTCGCGCTGGAGGGTGAGCCGGTTCGCGTGCCGCTGTACTGGCAGCAGTGGAATCTGCGCTCCGAGATGTTGGATGCCGTGGCGGAGGAGCTCGTCGCGGAGGGTCGTCGGGTTCTCGCCCCGGCGGATCCCTCCGGTCGGATCAGCAATCGCTGATGGAGAGCACGATCTTTCCCCTCGTGTGGCCGCGCTCGATCTCGCGATGGGCGGCCTCGGCCTCGGCGAGGTCGTAGACGCGATCCACGAAGACCCGGATCGCCCCCGAATCGAGCAGTCGCGCCAGGGTCGCGAGCACGCTGCCGTCGGGTACGACCTTGTACGACGTGGCCCGCACGCCGGCCGCCTCCGCGGCATCCGCGTAGCCGGGCCACGCGCCGGTCGGCACGAGGATGTACAGCCCGCCGGGACGCAGGACCGACAGCGATCGGGTTCCGGTGTCATCGTGGACGTTGCCGATGAGGTCGATCACCACGTCGACCGTTCCGACGACGTCTTCGAAGCGCGTCGAGGCGTAGTCGATGACGACCGAGGCGCCGAGCTCGCGCAGCCAGGGCAGATTGGCGGCCGATCCGACTCTAGAGGATCCCCGGGACCGAGCTCGAAT
>NZ_BADB01000172.1:0-1762 GCF_000333415.1 Microbacterium sp. B24
GAGCGCGCCNGTAGTCGTTGGCCGCACTGAGGGTGACGGTCGACGCCGCTCCGAGGTCGAGCGGTGACCCGCCGGCGGAGCAGACGACATCGGCGAGGAAGCTCGTCGGCGCGTACTGCGCCGCCGGTCCCGTGATCTTCTTGGTGACCGCGATCGAGCCGAAGCGCAGGTGGCTGCCGACGACGGCCGGAGCGATCTTGCGGAACGTGCTCTCGGTGGTCAGCTCGTACTTGACGCCGTACTGGTTCCAGGCGAACTGATCGCTCGCGGGGACGCTCGTCGACGCGCCGTCGGGACGGTCAGCGGCAGGTCGCCGAGCTCTCGCCGCGTCTGCTCGAGGGCATCGTCATCGACGAGCGATTCCCGGCTGGCGGTGGGGTGCAGGCCCTCCGAATCGATCACGGCCCGAGCGAAGAACGCCCAGTCGGGGAGGATGTCGTCGGCCCGCTCGGTCAGCAGCATCCGGTGCAGGTATACCCGCGTGCTCTGCCGGCCCGTCGGGGGAGGGGCATAGGGCAGCACGTAGGCGACCCCGCGGGTCAGGGTGGCGGGCACCGACAGTGCGATGGCATCCAGAGGCTCGGCGCCGATGAGGTCACGGCCGTAGGCGAGACGGGCGTCGCGGTCGTCGGCGAGGAACGGCGGCTCGGTCGTGATCGTCATCTCGCCGCCGGCGGGCAGGTCCACCACGATCGTCACCGGCAGATAGGCCGCGAACGTCTCCGCCAGCTCGCGCACCGTGGCGGTCTCGACCAGCGTCCGTGTCTCCGCGCGGGGGGACAGGTGCACGCTCGTGCCGACGGGAATGTCCTGCGTGCACGGCCCGACGCGGAAGGTGCCGTCGGAGTGACCCACCCACTCCACGGCTTCGCCGGTGACCGCGCTGCGGGAGCGGATGACGATGGTGTCGCAGACCATGAAGCACGACAGCATCCCGATGCCGAACTGCCCGAGGTAGTCCCCGCGCGGCAGATCGAAGATGTCGCGCTTGGAGCTGCGGCCGACGGTGGCGAGCAGGTCGGCGACCTCGGCGGCCGTCAGGCCAACGCCGTCGTCGCGGAGGACGAACTCGTCGGATGCCGCGCTGACGGGTGTGATCCGCACACGCCCGCCCCCGCCGTCGATGCCTCGACGGGCACTGATCGCGTCGACAGCGTTCTGCAGCAGCTCCCGCAGGTACACCCGGGGACCGGAGTAGATGTGTCGGCTGAGCAGGTCGATGACCCCGCGCAGATCGACCTGGAACTGATGGGCGGCGGCGTTCTCGTTCAGCGTCATACCTCGGTGTGGAGCGTCGGGGACCTGTCCAGGCTATTCGAGAATTTTGCCCGGCGCGCAGGCTGGCGATCCGGTCGCGAGCGGAGAATGATGTGGCCATGGACACCTCGGATGCGGTCAGCTTCCTCGATGACCGGCAGTGCTGGCAGCGGCTCGCCGAACAAGAACTCGGGCGCCTGGTGACCCACGTCGGCGCCGTGCTGGACATCTTCCCCGTGAACTACATCGTCGACGGCGACAGTGTGGTGTTCCGCACGGCGGAGGGCAGCAAGTTGACCGAGCTGACGATCAACGACGACGTCCTGTTCGAGGTCGACGAGTACAGCGACACCGACGCGTGGAGCGTCGTGATCCGCGGGCACGCGCAGCGGCTCACGACCGCCGACGAGGTCCGCGCCGCCGACGAGCTGGGTCTTCGGCCCTGGATCCCCACCGTCAAGTACAACTATGTCCGGGGACTCTAGAGGATCCCCGGGACCGAGCT
>NZ_BADB01000171.1:0-8378 GCF_000333415.1 Microbacterium sp. B24
GCCCGTCNCGCGATCACCCCGTTCGACACCGACGAGGAGGCCCTGGCCCTCGCCAACCACACCACGTACGGTCTGGCCGCCTACGTCTGGACCAGCGATCTGAAGCGCGCGCACAACTTCGCCCAGAGCGTCGAGGCCGGCATGGTGTGGCTGAACTCCAACAACGTCCGCGACCTGCGCACACCCTTCGGCGGCGTCAAGGCATCGGGCCTCGGCCACGAGGGCGGCTACCGCTCCATCGATTTCTACACCGACCAGCAGGCCGTGCACATCACGCTCGGCCCCGCCCACAATCCCACCTTCGGCAAGGGAGCCTGAGATGACCGACCGCAGCCAGATGATCCGAACCTCCTCGGGATTCTTCGTCTCGCAGGAGGCGCCGATCCACGCGGACAATCCCATCCCGACGCCCTCTGTCGCCGCCCCCGACATCCTGCGCTGCGCGTACATGGAGCTCGTGGTGACCGACCTCGCGGCATCCCGCGAGTTCTACGTGGACATCCTCGGGCTGCACGTCACCGAGGAGGACGACGAGACGATCTACCTCCGTTCGACCGAGGAGTTCATCCACCACAACCTCGTCCTGCGCACGGGCCCGATCGCCGCCGTTGCCGCCTTCTCGTACCGCGTGCGGTCGGCGGAGGATCTCGACAAGGCGGTGGCCTTCTATTCGGAGCTCGGATGCCGCGTCGAGCGCCGACCCGACGGGTTCACGAAGGGCATCGGCGACTCGGTGCGGGTGGAGGATCCGCTGGGCTTCCCGTACGAGTTCTTCTTCGAGACCCAGCACGTGGAGCGCCTGTCGTGGCGCTACGACCTCTACTCCCCCGGCGAGCTCGTGCGCCTCGACCACTTCAACCAGATCACGCCCGACGTGCCGCGCGCGGTCGGCTTCATGCAGTCCCTCGGCTTCCGCGTCACCGAGGACATCCAGGACGAGGAGGGCATCGTCTACGCCGCCTGGATGCGCCGCAAGCCCACGGTGCACGACACCGCCATGACCGGCGGAGACGGACCCCGCATGCATCACGTGTGCTTCGCGACGCACGAGAAGCACAACATCCTGGCCATCTGCGACAAGCTCGGAGCCCTGCGCCGCTCGGATTCCATCGAGCGCGGCCCCGGTCGGCACGGCGTCTCCAACGCGTTCTACCTGTACCTGCGCGACCCCGACGGTCACCGCGTCGAGATCTACACGCAGGACTACTACACCGGCGATCCCGACAACCCGGTGGTCACCTGGGACGTGCACGACAACCAGCGACGCGACTGGTGGGGAAACCCCGTCGTCCCGTCCTGGTACACCGACGGATCCGTGGTGCTCGATCTGGACGGCAATCCGCAGCCCGTGCGCGCCCGTACCGACGCGAGCGAGATGGCGGTCACGATCGGCGCGGACGGTTTCAGCTACACCCGTGCCCCCGAAGAGGTGGGCGCCGGGGAGTTCAAGCTCGGCAACCAGCTCTGACCACCCGGCCGCCCCCGGCATCCCCTATCCCCCCCCCCGCACCCTCCTGCGTCCCGCCCGCCGTGTCCCACTTTCGGCTGTCACAGCACTCCTCAGCCGACAGGAAGTGGGACACACACCGGCGGAAGTGGGACACGGACCGCGAACCCAGAAGCTCAGAGGAGCAGACACATGCTCAGCGACGCACAGATCGACGCCATCGCGGCGGAACTCGCCGAGGCAGACCGCACCCACAGCGTGATCCCGCGCATCACCGCGCGGTATCCGGATGCCGGGGTGGAGGACTCCTACGCGATCCAAGGCCGCTGGCGCGACACGCAGATCGCCGCGGGGCGCACCCTCGTGGGGCGCAAGATCGGTCTCACCTCGAAGGCGATGCAGCAGGCGACGGGCATCAGTGAACCGGACTACGGGGTCATGTTCGACGACACCGTCTACCGCTCGGGCGCGGAGATCCCCGTGGATCACTTCTCGAACGTGCGCATCGAGGTCGAACTGGCCTTCGTGCTGAAAACACCGCTGGAGGGTCCCGACTGCACGCGGGAGGACGCCCTCGCCGCGATCGACTATGCCGTCGCCGCCCTCGAGGTGCTGAACTCGCACATCGAGCTGGAGGGGCGGACCATCGTCGACACCATCAGCGACAACGCGGCCTACGGCGCCATGGTGCTGGGCGACGTGCACATGAGCCCCGAAGAGATCGATCTGCGCTGGGTGCCGGGCGTGCTCAGCCGCAACGGAGAGATCGAGGAGACAGGCGTCGCCGCCGGCGTGCTCGGCCACCCCGCGACCGGCGTCGCGTGGCTCGCCAACAAGTTCCACCAGCACGGAGCGCGCCTGGAGGCGGGCGAGATCATCCTGGCAGGATCGTTCACACGGCCCGTGTGGGTGCAGCGCGGCGACACGGTGCGCTGCGACTTCGGACAGATGGGGGTGATCGAGTGTCGTTTCGTCTGAGGGCGACCCTTCGCGACCGGCTGGGGGCGGCATCGCGCCCCCTCGTCGGCGGCTGGGTCTGCACCGGCTCACCGCTGGTCGCGGAGATCATGGCGGGATCGGGGCTCGACTGGCTTCTGGTCGACATGGAACACGGCCCCAACACGCTCGACACGGTTCTCGCTCAGCTGCAGGCGATCGACGGATCCGGCGCGACCCCGGTCGTGCGCGTGCCGATCGGCGATGCCGTCACGATCAAACAGGTGCTCGACCTCGGCGCGCAGAACATCCTCGTGCCCATGGTCTCCACCGCCGACGAGGCGCGCGCCGTCGTCGCCGCCACGCGCTATCCCCCGCGCGGTCGGCGCGGCGTGGGCTCGGCGTTGGCGCGCTCGGCTCGATGGAACCGGGTCGAGGACTACCTGGCGAACGCCGACGCCTCCGTGTCGGTCTTCGTGCAGATCGAGAACGCCGAGGGCGTCGATGCGGCGGCCGAGATCGCCGCCGTCGAGGGCATCGACGGCGTGTTCGTCGGACCGAGCGACCTCGCCGCCTCGCTCGGACTTCTGGGGCAGCAGACGCACCCCGACGTGGTCGACGCGGTGCGACGTACCTTCGCCGCCGTGCGCGCAGCGGGTCTTCCCGTCGGGGTGAACGCGTTCGACCCGCAGCTCGCGCAGACCTACCTCGACGACGGCGCCGCCTTCATTCTCGTCGACGCCGATGTGGCGCTCCTGGCCCGCGGGTCGGAAGCCCTCGCGGCGCGATGGGTGACGGAGCACGACCACACCGAGCGCGACTCCTACTGACACGGGGCGCCGCGCGTCGACACGCGTCGAGCTGCTGTCAACCCCCGCGCGGCCGGCGCGGCGCCATGCCACCCTGTGAGCATGCAGAGGATCGTCACCGCCCGCATCGAGCTCGACGTCACCGACCCCGCCGACCTCGTGTTCGCCGTGGCCGCATCCCGGGCGTATGCCCCGGCATCCGAGTCCCTCGACGTGCGCGTCGACGGCTCACCCGTGCCGGTGCGCGAACTCGCCGACGCACACGGAGGTCGCCTCCACCGGGTGGACGCGCCGATCGGCCGCCTGCGACTGGACTACGCGGCGACCATCGACGGCGCGGCCACGCCGCTGGACGCGGACGAGACGGAACTGCTCGTCTACGGCCGCCCCAGCCGCTACGCGGAGTCCGACGCACTCGCGCCGACGGCCGCGGCCGAGTTCGGTGGCATCACCGATTCGAGCGACCTGCTGACGGGTGTGTCGTCGTGGGTGGGCACCGAGCTGTCGTACGTCAGCGGCTCGAGCCTGCCGACCGACGGCGCCGTCCGCACGCTCCTGGCCCGCCGCGGCGTCTGCCGCGATTACGCCCACCTGTGCGTCGCCCTTCTGCGCGCGGGCGGCGTACCCGCACGACTGGTCGCGGTGTACGCGCCGGGACTCGACCCCATGGACTTCCACGCCGTCGCCGAAGCATGGGTCGACGGCGCCTGGCGCGTCGTCGACGCCACCACCCTGGCACCCCGCGACACGCTCGTTCGCATCGCGACGGGCAGGGATGCCGCGGACACCGCCTTCCTCAACATCCTTCGCGGACGTGCCGACCTCGTAGACCTGCAGGTGACCGCGACCGCCGACACCCTTCCCGACGACGACCTGGATCGGCTGATCAGCATCTCCTGATCAGCATCTGCTGACCGCGCGAGTCAACCAGTTGACACCAGGGATGTCAACTGGTTGACTCTGGCTATGGCCGCCCGTCTCACCGTCACCCTCCACGAGCTCGTCGGCGAACTGGATCTGTTCGCGGACGCCTGGTTGCGCGACAGACACGGCGTGACCTTCAACCTGTTCGAGATCCTGGCGACCCTCTCCGAGCGGGCGCCGATCGACATCACCGGGCTCGCACGCTGCCTGCGCGTGACGAAGGCCGCGGTCAGCAAGCGCGTCCCGGCCCTGGTCGCCGACGGGTGGCTGCGCACCACCGCGGGCGAGGGGCGCCGCATCCTTCTGGAGCTGACCCCGAAGGGCGTCGAGCTGGTGCGCGTGGCCGGCGGCGAGCTCGAGGCCGAGTTCGCCCAGATGCTCGCCGATCCGCGCCTGGATCCGGTCTCCTCCGGCACCGGCATCACCCCCGCCGCGCTCAACGCCCATCTGTCGGCGCTCACCGACATCGTCCTCGCGAAAGGTCGCACGCCATGAACCGCCGCCTGCTCGTCATCGTCGGCACTCCCCTGCCCGATACCCTCACCCACGCGCTCGCGGAGAGCTACGTGTCGAGCGCCCGCGCCGCCGGCGCCGAGGTGCGCCTGATCGATCTCGCTCACGACCCCATTCCCGACCATCCCCGCACGCGCGACCAGCTGCGCGCGCCGCGCGTCGGCCGCACCGACGATCTGCCGCTCGATCCGGACGTCGCCCGGTACCTGGACGACCTGTTCTGGGCCGATCACATCGCGATCTTCCATCCGCAGTGGTGGGGCACCGTACCGGCAGCTCTGAAGGCGTTCATCGACCGTGTCTTCCTCTCGAACGCAACGTTTCGCTATCGCGAACGCTCTGCCCTGTCCGACCGTCTCCTCGGCGGTCGCACGGCACGCATCGTCATGACGATGGACTCTCCTCGGTTCTGGAACCGCCTCGTCTACCGCGGCGCCGCCGAAGCATCGCTCTCCCGGGCGACTCTCGGCTACTGCGGCGTGCGCACGGTGGGCATCGCACGCTTCACGCCCGTGCGCTTCAGCGATGACACTGCCCGCCGCGGCTGGATCGAGCGCGTGGCGCGGCACGGCAACACCGACGCCGCATCACCCCGCCGCGCGCGGCGCCCCTCGACCGACGACACCTCTCGCCCACCTCGGGCGGCGCGGGTGAAGACCCTGTAACAAAGCGTCGCCCGGCGAGGCCCGGCACCACGCCAGCGGGGAAGATGGATGTCGCGGCATCCGCGCACACGATTCGGCGCGCCGCTCATCCCACCCGGAGGTCTCCATGCCGCGCCCCATCCTGCGCACCGCCCTTGCCGCCACCGCGGCCGCTCTCGCCCTCGTCCTCGCCGGCTGCGCCGGAGGGACGTCGACTCCGGCGGGTGGGGCGTCCGACTCCGCCGGCACGGATGCCGGCTACATCACCCCCGGAAAGCTCACGTTCGCCACGGGCGAGACGGCGTACGAGCCGTACGTCTACGGCGACGACCCGGCATCCGGGAAGGGCTTCGAAGCAGCGGTCGCGTACGCCGTTGCCGATCAGCTCGGCTTCGCCAAGGACGATGTTGTCTGGGTGCGGACGTCGTTCGAGTCGGCGATCGCGCCCGGACCGAAGAACTTCGACATCAACATCCAGCAGTACACGATCACCGACGAGCGCAAGCAGGCCGTCGACTTCTCGACGCCCTACTACGAAGCGAGCCAGTCGGTCGTCGCGATCAAGGGCGGAAAGGCCCAGGGCATCACCGACATCGCCGGACTCAAGGGGCTCGCGATCGGAGCGATGACCGGCTCGACGAGCGCCGCCACGCTCGAGAAGGCGATCGCCCCGACCACCGCGCCGTCGCTCTACAACTCCAACGAAGACGCCGTCGCCGCGCTCAAGGCCGGCCAGATCGACGCGATCGTGCTCGACACGCCCACCGCATACGTCGCGGTCAACGCCCCCTACATCGACAACTCGTTCGTGGTCGGCGAACTGCCCGCCGCCGGCGTCCCCGACCAATGGGGACTGCTGCTGGCGAAGGACTCGCCGCTGACGGCCAAGGTCAGCGCCGCCGTCGACACGCTGCGCCAGAACGGCACCCTCGACGAGCTGAAGAAGCAGTGGCTGTCGGTGCTGACCGAGGGCGTGCCGCAGCTGAAGTGACCCGCTCGGGTAACGTCGGTCCGTGACCATTCACTCCCCCAGCGCACTCGAGCTCGAGCGGCGCGCGTTCCGCCGCGGGCGGCAGCGGCGCTCGGTGCTCGTCGCAATCGCCTCGAGCCTCGTGTTCGCCGCGATCGTCTGGGCAAGCGTCATCAACACGCCCCGGATGGGCGAGCGTGCAGCAGGCGTTCTTCGACCCGCAGATCGCACTGCAGTCACTGCCGAAGATCTGGGACGGCTTCCTCATCAATCTGCAGGTGCTGGGCCTCTCGCTCGTCACCGTGTCGGCCGTTGCCCTTCTGATCGCGGTGCTGCGCACCGCGCGCGGGCCGGTGCTGTTTCCGCTGCGCGTCCTCGCGGCGGCCTACACCGATCTCTTCCGCGGTCTGCCGTTCATCATCGTGCTCTACCTGATCGGCTTCGGCGTGCCGACGATCATGAACACGCGGATCCCCGTCGTGGTGCTCGGCGTCGTGGCGGTCACGCTCACCTATTCCTCCTACGTGGCCGAGGTGCTGCGCGCGGGCATCGAGGCGGTGCACCCGTCGCAGCGGCTGGCGGCCCGCGCCCTGGGCCTCGGCTACGTGCAGACCCTCCGGCGGGTCGTGCTGCCGCAGGCTGTCCGCAAGGTGACGCCGCCCCTCATGAACGACTTCATCTCGATGCAGAAGGACGTGGGACTCATCTCGATCCTCGGCGCGATCGACGCCATCGCCGCCGCCCGCTCGTCGGCGTCGTTGAGCTACAACTTCACGCCGTACGTCGTCGCCGGCATCCTGTTCATCCTGCTGGCCATCCCGACGATCCGCCTGACCGACTGGTACACCGCTCGACTGCGCGAGCGCGAGCAGCAGGGGTCGATCCTGTGAGCGGGCACGCCGCGGCATCCGGCACTTCCGTCCTGCGCGCCGACGAGCTCTGGAAGTCGTTCGGCGAGCGCGACGTCCTGCGCGGCGTCTCCGTCTCGTTGGCCGCGCACGAGGTGGTGGCCCTCATCGGCTCGTCCGGATCGGGCAAGTCGACACTGCTGCGCTGCCTGGGACTTCTGGAGCCCATCGACGACGGGCGCATCTGGCTCGGCGACCTCGACATCTCCGACCCCCGCGTCGACGGCAACCGCGTGCGCGCACGCCTGGGGGCCGTCTTCCAGAGCTACAACCTGTTCCCCCACCTGTCGGTGCTCGACAACGTCACCCTCGCCTCGCGCGTCGTGCATCGGATGCCGCGGGCACAGGCCGAAGAGCGCGCGCACGATCTGCTCGCACGCGTGGGCCTCGCGGAGTTCGCGACGGCACACCCCGACCGTCTCTCCGGCGGCCAGCAGCAGCGGGCGGCGATCGTGCGGGCGATCGCGACCGATCCCGAAGTGCTGCTCCTGGACGAGATCACCTCCGCGCTCGACCCCGAGCTCGTGGGCGAGGTGCTGGAACTCGTACGCGCTCTGGCCGCGGAGGGAACGACGATCCTGATGGCGACGCACGAGATGGCCTTCGCCCGTGACGTGGCCGACCGGGTCGTCTTCCTCGACGACGGCGTCATCGTCGAGGAAGGCGCCGCGGCATCCGTGTTCGCCGCGCCGCAGCACCCGCGGACGCGGGCGTTCCTGTCACGCGTCTCCGGCTGACGGCCGGCGGGCCTCACGCCCGCCTCAGCGCGGCGCACGAACTCCGCAGAATCGCACGAGCTCCGCACGGATGCCGAGAAAACGTGCGGAGTTCGTCACTCTCTGCGGAGCACGGTGGCTGCGCGCTCAGCGGGCGGCGCGGATGAGCTGCGTCGAGTGGTCGAGATGCGCGCGGACGGCCGCTCCCCCGTCGCGGGGCAGCGCGTCGAGGTAGGCGCGATGCTCGGCGGCGAGCGCACCCGGCGCGTAGTGGGGACGCACATGCGTCAGCAGCAGCAGCACCTCCGACTCGAGCGCCGCGTGTGCCTGCGCGATACGAGGGCTGTCGGCGACCTCGACGATCGCGCGATGGACAGCGGCGTGCGCGCGGATCGTCGCGGGCCAGTCGGCGCGGGCCTCGGCATCGGCGAGGTCATCGATCGCGGCCTCGATCGTCGCGCGCGTCGCGGGCGACCAGACCGAGCCCTGCGCCTCGGTGATGAGGCGACGC
>NZ_BADB01000170.1:0-9705 GCF_000333415.1 Microbacterium sp. B24
CGGAGCGAGGGCGCCGTCACGGCGACACGGCGCTGGGTCGCGGGATGTTCCCTCGGCCGGAGTTCGACCTCGGGGTCACCGGCGGGTTCGGCGCCGACGGCGCCATGGAGCTGATCTCGACGGCGGACGTCGCGGTGGTCTTCGGCGCGGGACTCAACCAGTTCACGATGCGCTTCGGCGCCCTGTTCGCCCCAGGCACCCGCGTCGTGCAGGTCGACATCGCCCCCGCGGCGACGCACCCGCACGTCGGCGGCTTCATCCGCGGCGATGCGCGCCTCGTCGCCGAAGCCCTCTGCGACGAGTTGGCGACGAGGGATGCCGCGCCCAGCGGCTGGCGCGAGCGCGTGGACATCGCCGCGCTGCGCGCCCGCGACAGCGGCGACCCCCTGGCGCCCGACGGCCGTCTCGACCCACGGTCGGTCGCCGAGCGCATCGGTGAGCTGCTCGAGAGCGCACCCTCCACCCGCGACCGCGTCGTCGTCACCGACGGCGGCCACTTCCTCGGCTGGGCGAACATGTACTGGTCGGTGGCCTCGCCCGACCGCATGATGATGGTCGGCACCGCGTACCAGTCGATCGGCCTGGGATTCCCCTCCGTCGCGGGCGCCGCCCGGGCTCGGCCGGAGGCCACCATCGTGCTGTCCACCGGCGACGGCGGCGGACTGATGGCACTGTCGGATCTGGAATCCGCGGTGCGCGTGGCGGCGGGCCGCGGGTTGGCCGTCGTGTGGAACGACGCCGCGTACGGCGCCGAGATCAACCTCTACGGCCTGCAAGGCCTCGCCCGGGAGTCCATGCTCATCCCCGAGGTCGACTTCGCGGGTCTCGCCTCCGCGGTCGGGGCTCGAGGTGTCGTCGTGCGCACGCTCGCCGACCTCGACGAGCTCGCGCGGTGGGTGCAGGTCCCGGCATCCGACCGGCCCTTCCTGCTGCTGGACTGCCGGATCTCCGGCGACGTCATCGCCCCGTACCAGCAGGAGATCATTCGCGTGAACTCCTGACGCGGGGCCGGTAGCCCCGCACGGACGGAACTGTCTGCGCGGCCGGGAATGCGCAGACCTGTTGAAACGCTGTGTCTGTGGCGCACACTGGGCTGCGACGGAAATCCGTCGGGAGGTCTGCGCGGAATCGGGGTGCCATGGAAGGTCTGGAAGTCACCGTCCTGCTCGGGCTGTCGGTGCTGGCGGGAACGCTCCTCGCGCCGCGCCTGCGCCTGGCGACACCGCTGGTGCTGCTGATCCTCGGCCTGCTGCTCGGCTTCGTGCCGGAGCTGCGCCGCATCGAGCTGCCGCCCGAGACGGTGCTGCTGTTGTTCCTGCCCGTGATGCTGTTCTGGGAGAGCCTGACGACGTCGCTGCGGGGCGTTCGCCGGTCGCTGCGCTACATCATCCCGATGAGCACGCTGCTCGTGGTCGCCTCGGCGTTCGCGGTCGCGTGGGTGGCCACACTCTTCGGGCTGCCCTGGCCGGCAGCCATGATCCTCGGTGCCGCCGTCGCGCCCCCCGATGCCACGGCTGTCGCCGCGCTCGGACGACTGCTTCCGCAGCGCACGTTCATGAAATTGAAGGCGGAGAGTCTGACCAACGACGGCACCGCATTGGTGCTCTATGCCATCGCGATCTCCGTCGCACTCGGCGACACCGTCACGGGCTGGTCGATCACCGCCACCGTGCTCGTCTCCTATCTCGGCGGAGCGATCGCCGGCATCGTCGTCGCGGCTCTCGCGTACCTCACGCTGCGGCGCATGCGCAATGCCCTGTCGATCAACGTGACGCTGCTGCTGGTTCCGTTCACGGCGTTCCTGCTCGCCGAACTGGTCAACGCCTCGGGCGTTCTCGCCGTGGTGTTCGCGGGCCTGATCATCGCCTGGGCCTCGCCGCGCATCACCACCGCTGCCTCCCGCCGCACCGCGACGGCGGCGTGGCCGTTCGGCGTCTACCTGCTCAACGGAGCGCTGTTCGTGCTGATCGGGTTGGAGGTGCAGCTCGTCCTGCACGAGATCTCCCCGAGCGAGGTGTGGGGCCTCGTGCTGCTGACCGTGGCCGCGTGGGCGGCGCTGCTGGTGGTGCGCTATGTGTTCCAGCTGTTGATGGCCCCCTTCTCGCGCCCGCGTACGCCGGCGCTGACCGCACGTTCCGGCCCGGGATCGCTGAACCGCGCGCGCATCGTGAGCACGATGGCCGGGTTCCGCGGTGCCGTGTCGCTCGCGATCGCGCTCTCGGTTCCGCTGACGACGTCGTCCGGTCAGCCGCTCGTCGGCCGCGACGCCGTGGTGTTCGTGACGGCCGGGGTGATCGTGCTGAGTCTTCTCGTGCAGGGACCGCTCCTTCCCGCCATCGTCCGGTGGGCGAAGCTTCCCAGCGACGACTGGGCCGCCGACGAGATCGAACTGGCGCAGCGGACCATCTCGGGTGCGGCGATCGCCGCTCTCGACGACATCGCGGCCGAGCACGGTATCAGCGATGAGGTGCGCGAGCGCGCTCGTCAGGATGGCTACGACATGCTCGAGCTGGCCAACGCGCGTGCCTTCGCCCGTGCCCAGGCCGCCGCGGATGCCGACCAGATCGCACAGCTCGAGGGCATGGTGGCGGCGCCGTCGGCCCCCGACACCGGTGCGCAGACAGTCGTGGACGGCGCGGGGCCCGCCGTGGGGCTGAATCCGGCCGCGGCGGGCGTCGATGCCGCGACCTCGCTGACGATGCTCGCCGCATCGACCGGAATCGACCTCACCCAGCGATCGCCGCTCGTGCGCTTCGAGGAGATGACGCGACTGAAGCTGGCCCTGCTGGATCGCAAGCGCGAGGTCCTTCTGCGTCTTCGGCGTGAGGGTACGGTCGACGACCTTCTCGCCCGACGGCTGGAAGCGCACCTGGATGCCGAGGAGCTGCGCCTCAGCGGCTACGACGACCTCGACTGAGCGTCACTCGGCGTCTCAGCCCGTCACCCGACGGGGAGCATCCACCGGGCGAAGAAGTCCGTCAGCTCATCAGTCGCGTCCAGCGGCAGCACGGCCGCGACGTACTGATCAGGACGCACTACGACGACCACACCGTCACGCGATAGCCCGCGGGCCTCGAAGATGTCGGTCTCGTTCCACCTGTGGGGTGCCGCGGCGAACACCTTCTCCCAGTCGGTGAGCGCCAGCGCACCCGAATGCGGGCGGAAGACAGCCGGCGCACGAGTGACATCGATGTCGTCGAACCCCTGCTGGTAGATCACCTTCGCGTCGAAGACCGCGTCGATGTCGGCATCCGCGGGGGTATGGCGCCGCACCGGAGAGTCCGGGTCGTCGGCGAGCCAGGCCGCGAAGCGCGCGAGGGGCGAGTCGTCGGCGAGCCCGTCGCGGTCGGCGAAGGCGTACAGGCGCCAGCGCCCGTCTGCGCTCGCGTGATGACCGAGATGCACGACGTTGCCGTCGGCCGCCAGAGTGACGGGCGCACTCTTGAAGCGCTTGCCCACCGGGAAGCCGGTCGCCAGATGCTGGTGGGCGGTGCCGGCGACGACTCCCGTCCCCTCGGCGTAGGTGGTCATGAAGCCCGAGGGGAACTCGGCGGTGGCGAGATAGTAGGTCGCGAGGTCGGCAGGATCGGAGATCTCCTCGGGCTTTCGCGCCATCAGCGTCGACCACTCCTTGTCGAACTCGATGAGCTGCTGAGCGACCGGCCGGCGCTCGGAGGTGTAGGTCGACAGGAGGGATGCTGGGCTCAGCCCGGTGAGCACGGAGCCGAGCTTCCACCCCAGGTTGAAGCCGTCCTGCATCGAGACGTTCATGCCCTGCCCCGCCTTCGCGCTGTGCGTGTGGCAGGCGTCGCCGGTGAGGAACACGCGCGGCTGCCGTCCGCCGTCGAGCGCGTCGTCGAAGCCGTCGGTGACCCGGTGGCCGACCTCGTACACGCTGTGCCAGGCGATGCTCTTCACGTCGAGCGTGTACGGGTGCAGGATCTCGTTGGCCCGCCGGATGATCTCCTCGACGGGCGTCTGACGCACGCGGTGGTCGTCGTCGTCCGCCACGGCGCCCAGGTCGACGTAGATGCGGCTGAGGTATCCGCCTTCGCGCGGAATGTGCAGGATGTTGCCGGCCTCGGCGTTGATCGCGCACTTGATGCGCCAGTCGGGGAAGTCCGTCTCGACGAGCACGTCCATCACGCCCCAGGCGTGCTGCGAGATGTCGCCGACGTGCACCCGGCCGATCGCCGCCCGCACGCCGCTTCGCGCCCCGTCGCACCCGACGACATACGCCGCACGCACGGTGCGCTCCTCGCCCGCGCGCTCTCCGCCGACGTGGCGTACGCGCACCTCGACCGGACGGTCCTCGCCCTCGTGCACGGTGAGCCCGACGAACTCGATCCCGTAGTCGGGTGCGATGCGCGCCGGGCCGTGCGCGGCCGCTTCGGCGAAGTAGTCGAGCACGCGCGCCTGGTTGACGATGAGGTGCGGGAATTCGCTGATGTCGTACGCGTAGTCGGCGGTGCGGGAGCGGCGCACGATGCGCGCGGGGTTCTCGGGATCGGGACCCCAGAAGTTCATCCACCCGATGTTGTACGCCTCGGCGATGATCCGCTCGGCGAAGCCGAAGGCCTGGAAGGTCTCGACGCTGCGCGGCTGGATGCCGTCGGCTTGGCCGAGGGCGAGACGCCCGTCCCGTCGCTCGATGATGCGCGTGAGGACCCCGGGATACTGCGACAGCTGCGCGGCCAGGAGCATGCCGGCCGGCCCGGAGCCGACGATCAGGACGTCGACCTCGTCGGGCAGCTCCGCCGGGCGGTCGATTCCCGTCCCCGCGGCCGGTTGCACGCGGGGGTCGGCGGAGACATACCCGTGGTGATGGAACTGCATCGTCGCCGTCCTTCCGACTCAGGCCCGCGAGAGCCCTCGGATGGGGCTGACCGTCTGCTCGGGCTCATGGTCGGGTCCGAGCGGGATGCCGCTGCGGTCGCGCAGCAGCAGCGTGGCGATCAGTCCCAGCAGGGTCATGCCGGCGAGGTACCAGGTGACGCCCGTCGTGGAACCCGTCGCCTGCACGATCGCCTGCGCGATCGTCGGAGCGAAGGCCCCGCCGAGGATCGCGCCGATCGCGTACGAGATGGAGACGCCCGAGAAGCGGATGGACGCGGGGAACAGCTCGGCGTAGAGGGCGGCTTGAGGACCGTAGGTGAAACCGAGCCCGACCGTGAGGACCACCAGGCCCAGCGTCAGCAGGACGATCGAGCCGGTGTTGACGAGCGGAAAGAGCAGGAAGACGCCGGCCAGCTGGGCCAGCCAGCCGATGATGTAGGTCGTGCGCCGTCCGATGCGATCCGAGATCCAACCGGAGAGGAAGGTGAACACCAGCCAGGTGATCGCAGACAGGGTGACCGCGCCCAGCACATCGGCGGTCGCGAGTCCGATCGGTCCCTTCGGGTCGGTGGCGTAGCGCTGGATGTACCCCCCGGTGGTCATGTATCCGACGGCGTTGTTGCCGGCGAACACGAGCGCGGCGATCACCACGAGCAGGGTGTGCTTGCGGAACAGCGCGACGATCGGCATCCGCGTTTCCTCCTTGCGCTCGGCGAGCTCCGCGAACACCGGGCTCTCCTCCACTCGGCGGCGGATGTAGTAGCCGATGACGATCAGCACGAACGAGAGCAGGAACGGCACGCGCCAGCCCCACTGCAGGAAGGCCTCCCCGGGAGCGATCGTGGCCATCAGCGCGAGCATGCCCGACGCGAGGAGCAGACCCAAGGGAACGCCCATCTGAGGGGATGCGCCGAAGATGCCTCGGCGCGTCTTGGGAGCGTGCTCGACCGCCATCAGCACCGCACCGCCCCACTCTCCGCCGGCCGAGATGCCCTGCAGGATGCGCAGCAGCACGAGCAGGATCGGCGCCGCCATGCCGATCGCGGCATACGTCGGCAGCAGACCGACCAGCGTCGTCGCCACGCCCATCAGGATCAGGGTCACCATGAGGACGAGTCGGCGCCCGTACTTGTCTCCGAAGTGACCGGCGAGAAACGCACCGAACGGCCGGAAGAGGAAGCTGATGCCCACGGTGATAAAGGACAGCACCTGAGCGAAGCCCTCCCCGGCGGGCGCGAAGAACAGGCTGCCGAAGACGAGGCCGGCGGCGGACGCGTAGATGAAGAAGTCGTACCACTCGACCGTCGTGCCGACGATCGTGGCGAAGACGACGCGGCGGCGGTCGGTGGACGTCGCGATCGTCCCGGTCGGGGTGAACCCGACGGGGTGGTTCGTGGATGCGCTCATGAGGTGACTCCAGTGTCGGTGTGACGTCGCTGTCAGGTGGCGAAGCGGTGCTTGCCCGGGTGACGACGATCATATACGATTTCGGATACGACGCAAGGGAGCATCCATGACTGAGACCGACAGCCGGTTCGCCGTCCTCGGCGGACGCCCCGGCAAGATCGTGGCCGTGCACCTCTCGTACGCCTCGCGCGCCGACCAGCGCGGCCGCCGACCGGCGTCGCCCTCGTACTTCTTCAAGCCGTCCAGCTCTCTGGCCGCCTCGGGGTCGGAGATCGAGCGTCCCGCCGGCACCGAGCTGCTCGCGTTCGAAGGCGAGATCGCTCTCGTCATCGGCGAGCCCGCCCGGTGGACCACCGCGGAGACGGCATGGTCGCACGTGGCCGCCGTCACCGCCGCGAACGACTTCGGCCTCTACGACCTGCGCGCGAACGACAAGGGCTCGAACGTCCGATCCAAAGGCGGCGACGGTTTCACCCCGATCGGTCCGGCCCTGATCGATGCGGCCGGCGTCGACCCGGCGAACCTGCGGCTGCGCACCTGGGTCAACGGCGAGCTCGTGCAGGACGACACCACCGCCGGCCTGATCTTCGCGCTCGCCCAGATCATCGCCGACCTGTCGCAGCACGTCACCCTCGAGACGGGCGACGTCATCCTCACCGGCACGCCCGCGGGCTCGTCGGTCGTCGTCCCCGGCGACGTCGTCGAGGTGCAGGTGGATGCCGGGGAGCGGTCCACCGGTCGGCTGCGCACCACCGTAGTCCAGGGCGAGCGCGCCTTCGACGGTACGATCGGCTCGCTCCCGGCCGTCGACGACCACCAGCGCGCCGAGGCGTGGGGCTCCCCCGAGGCGGCCGGACTCGGCGCGCCGGCCGCGGTGCTCACCCCCGCCCTGCGCGAGAAGCTCTCCCGCGTCCCCGTCGCCGCACTCAGCGGACAGCTGCGCAAGCGCGGGCTCAACGACGTCACGATCGACGGCGTGCACCCCCTCACCGCGGGCAGTCGCTTCGTCGGCACCGCCCGGACCCTGCGCTTCCTCCCCCACCGCGAAGACCTCTTCGCCGCACGCGGCGGCGGCTACAACGCCCAGAAGCGCGCGTTCGACGCGGTCGCAGAGGGTGAGGTCCTGGTCATCGAGGCCCGCGGCGAAACCGGATCGGGGACACTGGGCGACATCCTGGCGATCCGCGCCCACGCGCGCGGCGCCGCCGCCATCGTCACCGACGGGGGCGTGCGCGATGCCGACGCCGTCGCGGCAGTCGGCATCCCGGTCTTCACCGCCGGTGCCCACCCCGCCGTCCTCGGTCGTCGCCACATCCCGTGGGAGACCGACGTCGCGATCGGCTGCGGCGGCACGACCGTCGAGCCGGGAGACATCCTCGTCGGAGACGGTGACGGCGTCGTCGTGCTGCCGCCCGCCCTCGCCGAGGAGGTTGCGACCGCTGCCCTCGCCCAGGAGGAGGAGGATGCGTGGATCGCCCGACAGGTGGCATCCGGTCACCCCGTCGACGGCCTGTTCCCGATGAACGCCGCGTGGCGTGCCCGCTATGAGAGCGAGAGCAACGGCTGATGACACCCCTGACACCCGCGACGGCTCAGAGCAAGTCGCAGCAGGCCTATCACTGGATCAAACAGCGCATCGCGTCGCAGGAGTTCACCCCCGGCTACCGCCTCGTGCTCGGCACGATCGCGGGCGAGCTCGAGATGAGCGTGGTGCCGGTACGCGAAGCGATCCGTCAGCTCGAAGCCGAGGGTCTCGTGATGTTCGAGCGCAACGTCGGCGCACGGGTATCGATGGTGGACGACACGGCCTACCGCTTCAGCATGCAGTCGCTCAGCATCCTCGAGGGCGCGGCGACGGCCCTCTCGGCGCGCGCGCTCAGCGTCGAAGACGTGCGCCGTGCACGTCGGGTCAACGAGATGATGGTCGAGACACTCGAGCACTTCGACCCCCGCGCCTTCACCGCGCTGAACCAGGAGTTCCACGCGATCCTGTTCGAGAAATGCGCCAACCCGCGCATGCTCGAGCTGGTGCAGGCCGAGTGGGCGCGACTCGGGCATCTGCGCGACTCGACGTTCAGCTTCGTCCCCGGTCGCGCCGCCGAATCGGTGCGCGAGCACGAGAACATCCTCGTACTCATCGAGACCGGTGCCCCGCTCGCCGAGATCGAGAAGGCATCGCGCCGCCACCGCTCGGCGACCCTCGACGCCTACATGATCCACGAGCACCCCGACGAAGCGCTCGGCCTCCCCGCCTTCTGACTCGTCGCCTTGCGGCATCCGCCCCCTCCCACGAAGGAGCTCCCATGACCATTGCACCCACCACCGCCCGCCGCGTTCCGGCGGATCTGCCCGAGCACATCCAGCACTACATCGGTGGCCGCTTCGTCGACTCGGTCGACGGCGACACGTTCGACGTGCTCGATCCCGTGACCAACCAGACCTACCTGAAGGCCGCCGCGGGAAAGAAGGCCGATATCGACCTCGCGGTCGCCGCCGCACGAACGGCGTTCACCGAAGGTCCCTGGCCGCGCATGCAGGCCCGCGAGCGCTCGCGCGTGCTGCACCGCATCGCCGACATCGTCGAATCACGCGACGCGCGCCTCGCCGAGTGGGAGAGCTTCGATTCGGGCCTGCCGATCACCCAGGCGCTCGGCCAGGCGCGTCGCGCGGCGGAGAACTTCCGCTTCTTCGCCGACCTGATCGTCGCGCAGACCGACGACGCCTTCAAGGTGCCCGGCCGTCAGCTCAACTACGTGAACCGTAAGCCCATCGGCGTCGCCGGCCTCATCACGCCCTGGAACACGCCGTTCATGCTCGAGTCGTGGAAGCTGGGACCTGCGCTGGCCACCGGCAACACCGTGGTGCTCAAGCCTGCGGAGTTCACGCCCCTGTCAGCGTCCCTCTGGGCGGGAATCTTCGAGGAGGCGGGCCTTCCCGAGGGGGTGTTCAACCTCGTCAACGGTCTCGGCGAGGATGCCGGCGACGCACTCGTGAAGCATCCGGGTGTGCCGCTGATCTCCTTCACCGGCGAGAGCAGCACCGGCCAGCTCATCTTCGCGAACGCCGCACCGTTCCTGAAAGGGCTCTCGATGGAGCTGGGCGGCAAGAGTCCCGCCGTCGTGTTCGCCGACGCCGACCTCGACGCGGCGATCGACGCGACCATCTTCGGCGTGTTCTCGCTCAACGGCGAGCGCTGCACCGCGGGCAGCCGCATCCTCGTGCAGCGCGAGATCTACGACGAGTTCGTCGAACGGTACGCGGCGCAGGCCGACCGTGTGAAGGTCGGCTACCCCGATGACCCCGCGACCGAGGTCGGCGCCCTCGTACACCCGGAGCACTTCGCGAAGGTGATGTCGTACGTCGAGCTCGGCAAGAGCGAGGGACGGCTCGTGGCCGGCGGCGGCCGCCCCGAGGATTCGCCCGAAGCAACTTCGTGCGCCCCACCGTGTTCGCCGACGTCGC
>NZ_BADB01000169.1:0-5131 GCF_000333415.1 Microbacterium sp. B24
CGCCGACATGGCGGTGACGACCGTCAGAATGTCCTTGACGACCTTCAGCCACTCCGCGTTCTGGTTCACCCAGTCCAGGACGTTGTCCCACCACGAGTCGTTGAGCGAATCGCTGGACACCGTCTGCGAGATCGTGGATGCCGCGGCGTCGCCGGCCCGCTGCACGCGCTGGAGCGCGGCATCGTAAGCGGCCTGTGCCTGCGATAGATCACTCGCGGCCGTCGTGCTCATCGAGGAGTAGCGACGCGCGGCATCCGTCGCCTCCGCGAGCTCGTTCGGGTCGACGGTCTGCTGCGTGGCCTCGCGAGCCTCCGAGAGGTTGCGCTGCGCGTACATGTGCCGACGCTGGGCGTCGTCGTGCGCGGCGATGGCCCCGGCCGCCTGCTGCTGCGCCTGCTCGAGTTCGTTCGCGAAGTCGGACAGCGCGGAGCCGGCCACTTCGTACCGCTCGCGGATGCGGGAGAGGTGTACCTGCAGGGCTCGGGCGAATCGGCGGAGTCACCCCTGATCTCGCAGATGGACGGCGTCTCCTCGTTCCGCTCCTTCCGTCTGTCGTCGCAGGAGGCCTTCCGCACGGCGGGCATCCAGCACGACGACATCGACCACCTGATGGTGTACGACGCGTTCGCGCACCTGCCCCTGTACGGGCTCGAAGACCTCGGATTCGTCGGTCACGGCGAGTCGGCGGACTTCATGCGCGACGGCCATACCCGACCGGGCGGACGCCTGCCGATGAACACGAACGGCGGGGGACTGTCGTACACGCACACCGGCATGTACGGGATGTTCGCGATCCTCGAATCGGTGCGGCAGCTGCGCGGCGAAGCCGCGGCGCAGGTCGACGGCGTCCGTGTCGGGTTCGTGCAGGGTGTCGGCCTCTTCTTCGCGGCCGCCGGCGCCCTGGTGCTCTCCTCGGAACGCGAGCTCGGCTGACCGCCGTGACATACTCGGTCCATGTCCCAGCCCGCGCCGATGCGTGGTCGACCCCCCGACCCGCGGATGAAGGAGAAGGTGCTCCTCGCCGCGCTCGAAGTGTATGCCGACTCGGGCTGGGCGGGCTTCACGATCGACGCGGTTGCCTCGAAGGGGCGGGTCGGCAAGGCGGCGATCTACAGTCGGTGGTCGAGCAAGGAGGAGCTGCTCGTCGAGGCGATCCGCGCGGCCGCGCCGGAGGCCGAGCCGATGGAGATCGACACGTCGACCCCGCTGCGCGCGACGCTCATCGCGTACGCCGAGCGCCTGATCGGTGCGCTGTCGGGGCATCTCGGGCTGGTGATGCTGCGTGCGCAGCTGGAGGCGAAGATTTTCCCCGACGTCCTGGGGGCGGCGATGTCGTCGTTCCAGATGGAGTGGCAGGCCGTGGCGCGGTCGGTCGTGGCGGCTGCCGCCGCGCGCGGCGAGCTGCCCCCGACCGCGTCGCCGGCGCTGGTGTTCGACAGCGTCCGCGGGACGATCATCAATCACTACCTGATGATCCCGGGCCGATCGATCGAGAGGTTCGTCGGGGAACGCACCCGCTACGCGGAGCGCTTGGTGGACACGGTGATCGCCGGCCTTCGGGCATACTCGGCGGAGGAGTCGGATGATCCGTCGTGGGAGCGAGCCGGCGTTCCAGCAGCTCGTCCGTGAGATCCAGGCCTGGGAGCTGAGCCCCGGCGAGGTGCTCGACCCCGTCGTACTGGCCCTCCGGCTCGAGTCGTCCGAGGCCGAGGTGACCGAAGCCCTGGGACGCCTCGCGGCGGCGGGACTGGTCGAGTCCCGCGACGGGCAGGGCGTCGTGGCGGGGTTCGACAGCGAGAACGTGGTGGAGCTGTTCGAGCTGCGCGAGGCGCTCGAGGTGCAGGTCGCGCGGCTCGTCGCGCGTCGGCACGATCCGCAGGTGTTCGCCCGCCTGCGCCGGGAGCTGTCGGCCGCGCGGGAGGCCTGCGCCTCGGCCGCCGACGGCGGCTTCGACGTCTTCTATACCGTCGTCGACCGGTTCGACGAAGCGATGGACGACGCGGTCGCCAACCCCTTCCTCATCGGAGCGCTGGCGCCGATTCGTGCCCACCTGCTGCGGGTGCGCCGCGTGAACCCGTCGGCGTCCCGCTTCCTGCAGGCCCTCGCGGAGCAGATCGGCATCGTCGACGCGATTCTCGACCGAGACGAGGTGCTGGCCATGCAGACCACCGCCGTGCACCTGCGGGCGAGCCTGACGAGTCTTCTGGGACGGATGGGGGTGACGGATGCCTGGTCGCAGCACCGCACGGGTAGCTGACGTCGTCGCGGTCGACGCTGCGCAACCGCACGCGTGGCTCCGCGGCGACCGTCCCCCGACCGTGGAGCTCTCCCCCGGAGTGTGGGCGGTGCCCGTGCCGTGCGAGATGTTCCCCGTGCGGTTCACCTACGCCTACCTCGTCGTCGACGGCTCGGACGCCGTCGTGATCGATCCGGGTCTCGATACGCCGGCGGGCATGGACGCCCTCCGCGCGGGCGCTGCCGATGCCGGCCTGGACCTCGGCAATCTCACCCGCATCCTCGTCACGCACTACCACCCCGACCATCTGGGCATGGCCGCGCGACTGCGGGACCTCTCCGGTGCCCGGGTGTCCGTCCACGCGAGCGAGGGGGCGTTCCTCGCCGACATGATCGATCGGCCTCCCGAAGTCGCGGCGGCGTCCGAGATGCGGTGGCTCGTTGCCGTGGATGCCGGGCCGGACCTCGTCCGCGCGCTGCGGGAGCAGTCGCACGCCGTCGGCGCGCTGCTGCGCGTGCAGCTGTGTCTGCCCGACGACCACCTCCGCGACGGCGACATCGTCGCGGTCGGATCTCGCCGGCTCGTCGCTGTCCATACCCCCGGCCACACCTCCGGTCACCTGTGCTTCGTCGACCCCGAGGCGAAGCTCCTGTTCACGGGCGACCACATCCTGCCGACGATCAACCCCAACGTCGGGTTGCACCGCGCGACGGACGACGGCGACCCGCTCGGCGACTACCTCATGGCGCTGGAGCGCCTCCGCGCCTTCGCCGATCATGTCGTGCTTCCCGGGCACGAATACGCGTTCACCGGCCTGGGCGACCGCATCGACGCATTGCGTGGTCACCAGACCGTCCGCAGCGAGGCTCTGACGTCGGTGCTGCGGCAGCGGGGTCCCTGTTCGGTCAGCCAGGCCGCCGCCGCGCTCACGTGGTCACGGTCGTGGGAAGCGATGTCGGTGGCTGACCGGCACCTGGCTCTGGCAACGGTGTTCGCGCACGTGCGGCGCCTGGAGGCGCGTGGCCTCGTCGCCGTTGTCTCGACCCATCCGACGCGATACGGACTCGTTTCATGACCCCGCGTGCCGACCAGTCCGTCCCGGTGTCGGACTCCGCTGCCCGTGCGTCTCTCGCCTGGGCGGTGAAGCCGAGCTTTTGGCGCTATGTCCTGGACGCCGGTGGATCGATCACGGCGGTGGGGTCCGCAGAGATCGTGGGCGCCGAGGTGCGCTTCCCGACCGTCGCCCCACCTGCGGCCGGAGGGGCGACGAATCGGCGTTCCTTCGTCGGCGGCGTGATCTTCGACGCTCATCACGGAGCTCTGCGGGCCGCGGTCTTCGACCCGGCTCTGGAGGAGATCTCCACCGGTACGACCCTGACGGCACGCCTCGGCATCCACGACGTCGAGCGCGTCGCGCTCGCCGACATCGACCCGCGCACCCTCTCGGCGACGCTTCGGCTCGAGGGAGCGATGCTCTTCGACTTCCGGTACGCGCCCGGCACGGAACTCGCCCCCGTGCGCCTCGTCTGATCGGGTCGACAAATCCGTCGAGACCTCAGATACCTCTTGCGCTTCGACGCGCCATGAGTAATATCAGACGAACATCGTCCATATATGCGGTCCAACGGTGGACCGCCCAGACGGAGCCAAAGGCGGCTCCAGTCAGGAGAATGTCATGTCGTCACTTCGTGGAAGACGCGTCATCGTCACCGGTGCGTCGTCGGGTATCGGCGCGGCCGTCGCGCAACAGCTCATCGACGCGGGGGCGGAGGTCACCGCGCTCGATCGGAACGAGCCCACCGTCGCCGTCGCCCGCTACATCCCCGTCGACCTCGCCGATCCCGCCAGCATCGACAGCGCGGTCGCGCAGCTCTCCGGCTCGTACGACGCACTGCTGAACGTCGCCGGCGTGCCGGGGACGCTCCCCGGCGACGTCGTGTTCGCGGTCAATTTCCTCGGCATGCGGGCACTCACCGAAGCGGTCGTCCCGCTGCTGCCGCGCGGTGGTGCCGTCGTGATCGTGTCGTCGACGGCGGGCAACGGCTGGCCCGCGCGCATCGCCGCGCTGACCGAGCTCATGGAGACCACGTCCTTCGAGGAGGGGGCGGCCTGGTTCGCCTCCCACCCGCAGGAGGGCAACGCCTACAACTTCTCGAAGGAGGCGGCCACGGTCTACACGCAGGGGCAGGGCATCGCGCTGCTGGAGCGCGGCATCCGCATCAACGCCGTGCTTCCCGGTCCCGTCGAGACCCCCATCCTCGGTGACTTCGAGGAGTCGATGGGCAAAGACCTGCTCGACGGCGTCCGCTCGATCGTCGGTCGGCACGCGACCGCTCAGGACATCGCCGGCCCCGTGATCTTCCTGGCATCCGACGAGTCCCGGTGGGTCAACGGGCATGCCCTGGCCGTCGACGGCGGACTGACCGGCGGCGTTCTCGCCGGCCGTCTCCAGCTCACCCCGCCGAACTGAACGGAGATCGGACGATGATCACACCCTTCGCCACCGCGCACCCGGTGTCCACCGACATCGACATCTCTTCGCTCGCCTTCTGGAGCAAGCCCTTCGACGTCCGGGAGGAATCCTTCCGGCGGCTTCGTCACGAAGCCCCCGTCTCGTGGCACGAGCCCTTCGAGGTCCCCGGCTACGACACCCACGGCGAACAGGGATTCTGGGCCCTCGCCCGCGCCGAGGACATCACGGCCGTGAGCCTGGACAACGAGACCTTCGTCTCGCGCTTCGGGGTGAGCATCGCCCCCTCGCCTCTCGAGATCCAGCAGCTCGCCTCGTTCTTCCTCGCGATGGACCCGCCGCAGCACTCCATCTACCGTCGGCTGGTCGGCGCATCGTTCACGCCGAAGGCGGACTCTAGAGGATCCCCGGGACCGAGCTCGAAT
>NZ_BADB01000168.1:0-16477 GCF_000333415.1 Microbacterium sp. B24
AGCTCGGTCCCGGGGATCCTCTAGAGTCCCGAGGTCGAGCGCACCGAGACGCGGCTGGTCGCGCTCCAGCACGAAGCCGTCAGCGGAGGCCAGCGCGCACTCGAACGCGATCTGGAGGTGCGGAGCCTGTCGGCGCGGTTGCGCATCCTTCGCCGGTTCGGCCTCGACGCGTGCATCGGTCGCATGGTCGACGAGGAGGGCATCGTCACCTACATCGGACGCTTCGGCCTCGCGGATGCCGCGGAGGAGCGGCTGCTGATGGACTGGCGGGCCCCGGCATCCGCGCCGTTCTTCGCCGCGACGGCGGCGCATCCGCTCGGGCTCACCAGTCGACGCCGGTATCGGTGGCGCGAGGGGCGCATCGTCGACTACTGGGACGAGGTGTTCGCCGACGACGGCATCGATCACCGCGCAGCCCTCGACGACCAGTCCGCCTTCATCGCCAGTCTCGGCGAGAGCCGGTCGCCGAAGATGCGCGACGTGCTGGCGACGATCCAGTCCGATCAGGACGCCATCATCCGCGCCGATTCCCGGGGCGCGCTCGTCGTCGACGGCGGCCCCGGAACCGGCAAGACCGTCGTGGCGCTGCACCGCGCGGCGTATCTGCTCTACGCCGATCCGCGCGTTCAGGCGGGGCACGGCGGGCTGCTGTTCGTCGGGCCGCATCGCCCGTACGTCGACTACGTCGACGACGTGCTCCCCGGACTCGGCGAGGACGGTGCGCTCGTCTGTGCGGTGAACGACCTCGTCGACGGCGGCGATGTGGGGGAGGAGGACGATCCGGAAGTTCGCCGTCTGCTCGGCGACGGCCGTGTCGTGGACGCCGTCGGAGCTGCCGTGCGTCTCTGGCAGCGCCCGCCGCGGCGACGCACGCCGATCGAGACCGCATGGGGAACCGTCGTGCTGGGCCCCGCGGAGTGGTCGGAGGTGTTCGCCGACGCCGACGGCCTGCCGCACAATGCGCTTCGTGTGCGCGCGTGGGAGCGTCTGCTCGACGTTCTGGAAGACCGTGTCGACGACGAGCTGCGCGACGGCGGAGGAGGCGGCGACGGGTGGGGCGAGGGCTGGGGAGAGGCGTCCCGTTCCTCGCCCCGCTCGGGTGACGACTTCGACGCCTACGGGGCGGGCTGGGACGCGGACGAGTCGACGCGCGAGACGCTCGAGAACGACCAGGAGCTGCAGGCGCTCTTCGACCGGGCCTGGCCGCTGCTGGATCCCGATGCGCTGCTGCGCGGTCTGCTCACGACGGGAGAGATGTTGCGGCACTGCGCGCCGTGGCTGAGCGCTGTCGAGGTCGACGTTCTGATCACGCGCGGTGCTCCGACGCGATGGACCGACGTCGACCTGCCCCTGCTGGACGCTGCGCGCCGTAGCGTGGGCGACCCGCGCAGCGAGGTGCGTGCGCGCCGGGAGCGCCGCGCGGCCGCCGAGGAGCATCGGGTGATGTCGGATGTCGTCAGCGACCTCATCGCCGCCGACGACGGCGACCTGCGCCTCATGTCGATGCTGCGCGGTCAGGACCTGCGCCGCACGCTCGCGCAGCCCACGGCATCCGATCGTGATCCGTTCGCCGGGCCGTTCGCACACCTCGTGATCGATGAGGCGCAGGAGCTCACCGACGCGCAATGGCGGATGCTGCTGCAGCGGTGCCCCTCGCGCAGCCTGACGATCGTCGGGGATCGCGCGCAGGCGAGACGCGGTTTCGCCGAGAGCTGGGACGATCGACTCGCGCGCGTCGGGATCGACCGGTCGCACGTGACGACGCTCACCGTCAACTACCGCACGCCGAGCGAGGTGATGGATGTCGCGGGTCCGGTGATTCGCGCCGCCCTGCCCGACGCCAACGTCCCCGCGTCGATCCGCAGCACGGGAGTTCCGGTGAGCTACGGCTCGCGCCGCGACCTCGACGCGATCGTCGACACCTGGGAACGCGCGAGCGCCGACGGCACAGCGGTGGTGATCGGCGCGCCCGCCTTCGTGCCGCGCCCGCGCGTGGCCGCGCTCGATGCGCAGCGGGTGAAGGGGCTCGAGTTCGACCTGGTCGTGCTCGTCGACCCCGACCGGTTCGGCGATGGCGTCTCGGGCGCCGTCGACCGCTACGTCGCGATGACGCGTGCGACCCAGCGCCTCGTCGTGCTCTCGTGAAGGCGGCCGCCGATGCCGGGCGCGTCAGTGGGAGCGGGTGACCATGAACGCGATCGCCCAGAAGAGGAATGCCACCGCACCGATGACGAAGCCGGCCAGTCCCAACCCCTTGCCCCTCGCACGTCCGCGCATCGCCGCCCGGGCGCCCTGCGCGGAGATGATCGCGCCCACCATGCCGAGGAATCCGAACACGAACAGGCTCACGCAGGAGATCACGAAGCCCCAGATGGCCAGCTGGCTGAAGGGCAGCCGCGGAGCCGGTTCAGGGGCTGACGCCTCGGGGCCGGAGGGGAGGTGAGGCGTGCGCGCGGGTTCATCCATAGGGGTGTTTTCGCACGCGACGTTATGTTCCGGCTGAGCCTCGCAAGCGCAGCGTGAGGAAGAGCGCAGCGCACAGCGTCGTGAGCCCCGCCGCGAGAAGGACGACGGCCGTCCAGCCCGCGCTGGCAAACAGGTGCGTGGATGCCGCTCCCGACACCGTGCTGCCGAGGTAGTAGGTGAGCAGGTAGGCGCTGGAGGCCCGCGAGGTGCTGCGTCCCACCGTCTGAGCGCGGGCGACCACCCAGCCGCTGAGGATCGAGTGCGTTCCGAGGAAGGCCGCCGTGAGCAGACCGAGACCCGCGAACACCGCGATGACGTTCGGCCAGAACACCAGGCCGATCGCGGCGAGCATCGCGATCGCGCCGACCAGCGACGTCATCGCGCGGCTGAGGCGCCTCGAGATCCGGTGGAACAGGCCCGGCGCGAGGATGCCGAGGGGGTAGGCGAAGTAGACGAACACCTCCGCCGCGCCGAGTGAGAACGCGGGCCCGTCCAGCCGGAACGGCACCGCGTTGTACAACCCGACGAAGGTCGCCATCGCGAGCGCGCCCGCGACGCACACGGCGAGGATGACGGGGTGGCGCAGCGACGCGACCGTGCCGCCGAGCAGGTCGCCGATCCGCAGCGGCAGCGGGGCGGCGCCGTCGCGGGGGAGCGCGAACCAGACCAGCACGCCGACGACGACGCTGAGCGCACCGAGCACGATGCTCACGAGCTGCCAGCCGCCGAGGGTCGCGAGGGGCAGCGGCGCGAGCCGGCCCACGGCGCCGCCGAGGGCCGTGCCCGAGATGTACAGCGCGTTGGCGCGCCCGTGCGCGTCGTCGCGGACGGCGTCGCGCAGGTAGGCGAGCGCGACGGCCGGCAGCACCGCCAGCGCGAGACCCCCGCCGGCACGCAACGCGAGGAAGGCCTCCCACGTGGGCGCGAACGCGCACGCGACCGACAGGACGCCGGCTGCCACCAGCGACCCGCTCATCGCGGACACCCGCCCGATGCGGTCGGACAGCGGTGCCGACAGCAGCAGCCCGAGCAGCATGGCCGCGGTCGTCGCCGAGATCGCGAGTCCGCTGACCCCGGCATCCACTCCGAACGACGCCGCGATCGCCGGCAGCAACGGTTGCGGGAAGTAGATGATCGCGAAGTTCGCGAGTCCGCCTGCGGCGAGCAGCCCCACGACGCGTCGATAGGAGGGGGTGCCCGCGGCGATGCGCGCGATCGACCCGGTGGGGGTGCGATCGAGCACGGTGACGGCCATGCGGACCATCGTCGTCCGGTCACGGATGGGCCGGAAATGAAACGGATGCCGCTTGTGATGCGATCGGCGCATAATCGGTGTCATGGACGAGCAGACCCTCCGCATCTTCCTGTCGCTGGCCGAGACGCAGAACACGCGCGACACCGCTGCGGAGCTGCGCATCAACCAGTCGAACGTGTCGCGCGCACTGGCCCGCCTCGAAGACGAGGTCGGCATGGCGCTGTTCTCGCGACACGGCAAGCGGCTCGAGCTGAACGCCAACGGTCTCGCCTTCCGGGCCGATGCGGCCGGCGTCCTCGACGCGGTCGAGTCGGCCCGCCGCCACGCCGAGCTGATCGCCGACGAGGGTCGCCTGCTGCGCGTCGGGTTCTTGCACTCGGTGGCGCGATGGATGGTGCCCGACGTCATCCAGCGCTTCCGCGCGCTGCGCCCCGACGTGCGCGTCTCGTTGCGACAGGGCTTCGCCCGCGACCTCTACGGCTGGCTCGCGCTCGACACGATCGACGTCGCTCTGAGCACGGCACCGCTGGCGACGTCGGCGACCTCGGACGACATCGGCTGGCTTGCGCTCGCCGAGGAGCCGCTGTGCATCGCCGTGCCCACCGGTCACCCGCTCGCGACGGCATCCGGCCCGGTCGACGTGCGCGCGCTGGCGGGGCGCGACTTCATCGGCTTCTCGCGCATCGCGGAGCTGCGGACGGCGGTCACCGGCATCCTGGACGAGGCCGACGTCACCGTGAACGTGACCTTCGAGAGCAGCGAGATCGACACGATGCGCAGCCTCGTCGCGGGTGGCCTCGGCGTCTCGATCCTTCCGCGGACTCCGGGTCGCGATGACCCCGGCGTCGTCTATCTGCCGCTGGAGCCGCAGCGCGTGCGCGCGATCGGCATCGCCTGGAGCACGACCGCCCAGGGCTCTCGCTACGCGAAGGAGCTGGTCACCGCGCTGCGGGAGCGGTGAGGCGGTCCTGCGGCTGGGCGTGGCGGTGCCCGTCTGTGGCGGATAGAGTCGCCGCATGACGCCGGTGCGGAAGATCGTCGTCGTCGTCGGCTTGAGCGCAGCCCTCGCGGTCGGCCTCAGCGGCTGCACGATGAACGAACTCATCTGGGGCGCCGACGGTGCACACGTCATCGACACGACCCAGAAACTGATCGCGGCCGCCGCGGCGGGCGAGGCTGCGGCACTCGTCTGCCCGGGATCGCAACCCGACGTGCGCGATCCGGCGGACTGGGAGGGGCTCACCGCTCAAGAGCCCGAGCGGTTCGTCGCCGCCCACTGGCCCGAGATGGCCCATCATGATCCGACGTGGAGCATCAACCTCTCGCTCCCTGCGTCGGGCGTCGTCGCGGGTGCGCAGTATCCAGGCGATGTCTTCTACCGGGAGGCCGGCGGCGAGCTCTGTCTCGTCGACATCGCCTGGTGGACGGTGCAGTAGGCGCGGCGAGGCACGACAGCCTCGGCATCGACCGGCGGACGGGATGACCGGTCGACGCCGCTGATCCGGACACACGGATGCCGCGGCATCCGCCAGAATCGTGGTGCCCGCGCGGCGCGCACCGGCGAAACCTCCGCTCCACCGCCCTCTCCCGAAGGACGTGACCCGATGACCGACAACTGGCTGCTCGCCCGACCCGAGGTCGACCTCGACGAGGTCCGCGCGCTCGCGCGGCGCGACTACGGCGTCGACGGCGAGCTCACCGAGCTGGGCAGTCAGCAGGACCGCAACGTCCTCGTGCGCGGCGCCGACGGAACGGGCATTCTCGTCAAGATCTTCCACCCGACGGTCGACGCGTTCGCCGTCGACCTGCACATCGCGGCCTCCGATCGCCTGCGCGCCGAGGGACTGCTCACCCCGGAGGTGCTGACGGCGGCATCCGGCGCCCGCACGACGCAGATCGTTTGCGGCGACGGGCAGGTCGCGCGGGTGGCCGGCTTCCAGATCGTCGACGGCGAGCCGCTTTCCGACATCACCGACGCCGACGGCGCCCAGGCCGAGGAGCTGGGCGAGCTGGTCGCCGAGGTCGCCGACGTTCTCGCCGGAATGGATGCCGAGGACACCGACCGCAACCTGCAGTGGGAGCTCGGCAACGCCCTCGCCGTCGTCGAGCAGCTCATCGACGACCTCCCCGACGACCGTCGCGAGCCGTGCCTGGGCGCCGCCCGTCGCGCCGCCGCCGAGCTCGACGCCGTCGCGGCCCACCTTCCGCGCCAGGTGATCCACGGCGACCTCACCGCCGACAACGTCATGCGCGACCGGCGCGGGCGGCACTGGGTGATCGACCTCGGCGATGTCGCGACGTCGTGGCGTGCCGCCGAGCTGGCGATGCTGCTCGCCGACCTCATGGGCCGCACCGACGACCTCGCGATCGTCGGCCGCGCCGTCACGGGCTTCGATCAGCGCGCGCGTCTCGCGGATGCCGAGATCGAGGCGCTCTGGCCGCTGGTCGTGCTCCGCGGCGCCGTGCTCGCCGTCAGCGGCTGGAGCCAGTTGCGCATCGACCCGGGCAACGATTACGCGCGCGAGCGGGTCGAGCACGAGTGGCAGGTCTTCGCGCGGACGGCCCGGGTACCGTCCGCCGAGGTGACGGCGCAGCTGCGCCTGGCCACGGGCCGTCCGCACCGCGCGGGCCTCGCCTACCGTCCCGTCCTGGCGCAGCTGGATGCCGCGGCCGCCGTGGACCTCGGCATCCGCAGCGCGCACCTCGATCGCGGCCGCTGGACGGTTCCCGGGATCGAGCAGGAGCTCGTCCGCGACGCGCTCGCCGCCGCCCCCGTCGCGGTGCTGCGCTACGGCGAGAGCCGACTGAGCCGCGTGTCGACCGACACGACGCGGCCGGCTGCCACCCGCGCGCGGTGCGTCGAGCTGTGGACCCGTCCGGGTGCCGAGGTGGCCGCGCCGTTCGGCGGCATCCTGACGGTCGACACCGATCCCGACGGCGGCGCCGGCGCGGTCGAGGTGCGCGATGCCGGTGTCGTGCTGCGGATCGAGGGGATCGTTCTCGACCCGGCGGTCGCGGATAGCAGGGTGGATGCCGGCGCCCGCCTCGGACGCATCGCCGAGCTCGAACCGGGTCTCGGTCGGCTGCGCGTCACGCGGAGGGTGCGCGACGCCGCGCCCGGCGACGTGTTCGCAGATGCCGAGGGCGAAGCCGAGAGTCCCGGGGCGGCCGATCCCTCGGTGATCGTGGGCACCGACCGCGTACCCGATCCGGTGCGGGCGACGCGCCGTGCTCGGCGGGTGCGCGAGCAGGCCGTGGGCGCCGCCGCCGAGCGCTTCTACGCCGAGCCGCCTCAGATCGAGCGCGGGTGGGGAGCGCTGCTCATCGACACGCAGGGCCGCGCCTACGTCGACCTCGTCAACAACGTGACCGCGATCGGACACGCCCATCCCGAGTTCGCCGACCGCATCTCGCGTCAACTGCACCTGCTGAACACGAACTCGCGCTTCCTCTACGACGCCTTCGCCGAGTTCACCGCGCGGCTCGTCGCGCACAGCCCCGACCCGTCGCTCGACACCGTCATCCCCGTCAACAGCGGGTCGGAGGCCGTGGACCTCGCCCTCACGCTCGCCCGGGTCGCGACCGGCCGGCGCGACGTCATCGCGGTGCGCGAGAGCTACCACGGCTGGACGAGCGCGGCCGACGCCGTGAGCACCTCGGCGTTCGACAACCCGCACGCCGCCGACTCGCGCCCCGACTGGGTGCATCTCGTCGACGCCCCGAACGCCTACCGCGGCCGTCACCGCGGACCGGATGCCGGGGCCGCCTACGCGCGCGAGGTCGCCGACCTCGCGCGCTCCCTGGCCGACGAGGGCCGCCCGGCCGGCGCCTTCATCTGCGAGCCGGTGCTGGGCAACGCCGGTGGCGTCATCCCTCCGGCCGGCTACCTCACGGCGGTGGCCGACGCCGTGCGCGCGCACGGCGGACTGGTCATCGCCGACGAGGTGCAGGTCGGATACGGGCGCCTGGGATCGTCGTTCTGGGGGAGCACGATGCAGGGGCTCGTGCCCGACATCGTGTCGGTGGCGAAGGCCGCCGGCAACGCCTATCCGCTCGGTGCCGTCATCACGCGGCGGGAGATCGTCGACGCGCTCGCCCGCGAGGGCACGTTCTTCTCGTCGGCGGGCGGCGCCCCCGCGAGCGCCGTCGCCGGCTCGGCGATTCTCGACATCATCGACGCGGAAGGGCTGCAGCAGAATGCAGCGCGGGTCGGCGGCATCATCGCCGACGGCGTGCGGGCGCTGATGTCGCGGCATCCGCTCATCGGCGCCGTCCATGGAACGGGTCTGTATCTCGGTATCGAGCTGGTGCGCGACCGCGAGACGCTCGAGCCCGCGCGGGAGGAGGCGGCGCGCGTGTGCGATCTGCTGCTCGGGCACGGGTTCATCGTGCAGGCCGCCTCGGAACGGCAGAACGTGCTGAAGGTCAAGCCGCCGCTCGTGCTGACCGAGGCCGACGCGCGCCGTTTCGTCGCCGCGCTCGACGCCGTGCTGGGCGCTCTCCGCGACTGAGCGCGACCGCGGTATGCCGAAGCGGGCGGCCCCCGCGGATAGGTGCGGCGGGCGGACGGCCCCCGACCAGGGCTCCGCTCGTAGAGTGGAGGAGATGACTTCCTCGCCGCAGTCCCGTCGTCCCCTGTCGTCCCGCCCCCTGGTCCGTCGGGCCCCGGAGGGGCTCGGCATCCCCGAAGCCGCCGTCCTCGCGCTGGCCGAGCGCCTCGCCGCGGAGGGCCTCGACCCGCACGCGCTGCTCGTCGCCCGTCACGGCGAGGTGGCGTTCGAGACCGCGTGGGCGCCGTACCGGCTGGAGCGGCCGGCGCTCGTGTACTCGGCATCTAAGACCTACACGGCACTGGCGATCGGCTTCCTCGCCGACGAGGGGCGGCTGGGCCTCGACGATTCTGCGGGTCTGCACGTGGGTGAGGCGAACCCGCACGGCATCACCGTGCGCCATCTGCTCACGATGAACACCGGCCACTCGGCCGCGCAGATCGAGCGCATCGGCGCCGATCCGCTCGTGCTGCTGCGCGAGGCGCCCGCCTTCACCCCGGGCACGCACTTCGCGTACAGCTCTCCGGCCACGCACCTGCTGTCAGCGATCGTCACCGGCGTCACCGGCCAGCCCCTCACCGCGTACCTGCGCCCGCGACTGCTCGATCCGCTCGGCATCGGCGAGCGATGGATGCAGCCCTACGGCGGCATCGAGCACGGTGCGTCCGGCTTCCACCTGACGGTCGATGACCTCGCGCGCACGGCCATCATGCTGAGCGCCGGCGGGGCGTTCGACGGCGTGCAGGTCGCGCCCGCGTGGTACGTCGAGGAGATGTCGCGCCCCTGGTCCGAGACCGCCGCCTTCGACGGCCCGGCTGCGGCCACCGGCGAGGTCAACGACTGGGCCCTCGGCTACGGCTACCAGGTCTGGCGCGGCCGCCACGGGTTCCGGCTCGACGGCGCCGCGGGGCAGTTCGGTCTCGTCCTCCCCGAGCATGATCTCGTCATCGCCTACCAGGGCGCCACGCTCGACACCCAGGCGACGCTGCGCGCGTTCTGGGCCTTCGTCGCGGCCGTCGAGGTCGCGGACGCGGCCGGTGGGGCGGATGTCGCAGGCGGGGCCGATGCCGCCGGCCGGGCGGATGCCGGTGCGGCAGATGCCGCCGTGTCGGCGCGCCGCGTCGAGCGCGACACCTGGGACGAGCGCGACCGCCTGCTCGCCGCCGACCCGCTCGACGGTGCCGCACTGCACGACCGCGCCGATGGCGACGGCTGGACGCTGGTGTTGCCGGGCGTCGGCTCGGTGCCGGTGGACACGTTCTGGCAGGAGGTGTCCGTGACGGGACCCGCCCTCGAGGATGCCCCCGCCGCCACTCATCTGCGCCTCGCGACGCGTGGGGAACGCCGCGACGACGGCGCCGCGCTCGTGCACCTCGTCGACACGACCTCGCCGCACCGGGTGATCGTGTCGCGCGACGGTGATGGCACCGTCCACGCCGGGTGGCACGTGCCACCGCTCGGCGGCGGGTGGGAGGTGCTGCGCGTGCCGGCATCCGTCGTTCGCATCGAGACGCGGGCCGCCGCGCTGCTGCTGGACATGGACGGCACGCTCGTCGATTCGCACGCCGTCGTCGAGCGCTTGTGGACGCAGTGGTCGCTCGATCACGGCGTCGATCCGGCACGGACGCTCGCGGTGATCCACGGCCGCCAGGGGCAGGACTCGATGGCGCTGCTGCTTCCCGATCGTCCGCACGAGATCAACCTCGCCGAGAACGCCGAGCTGCTCGCCGCCGAGACGGCGCAGACCGACGGTGTCGTGGCGATCCCCGGCGCGGTCGACCTGCTCGCCGCCCTCGACCGCGAGGGCGTGCCGTACGCCCTCGTCACGTCGGCGACGACCGAGCTCGCGGCGGCGCGCATGCGTGCCGCCGGGTTGCCGATGCCGCCGGTCGTCATCGCCGCGGGTGATGTCTCGCGCAGCAAGCCCGATCCCGAGGGGTTTCTCGCGGGGGCCGCGGCGCTCGGGGTGGATGCCGCACGATGCATCGTGGTCGAGGACTCCGCCAACGGCATCGCCGCCGGGCTCGCCGCGGGCATGCGCGTGATCGGGGTCGGCCCGCACGCCGCCGCGGGGCCGACGTGGACGGTCGTCGATGCCCGCGGCATCCACGTCACCCGCGATGGCGCGGGGGCACCGATGATCGCGCTCGACTGACGGGTCGCGATCTGCGGCATCCTGCGGGCTGAGGTGCCCGATCGCGCTACCCACTCGCCCGACAGTTCACCATTGACATCATCGCGCCCTCGGGTCTACGGTCGTGCCTAACAGACGATAAACGTCCGTTAATAAATGCGACAGTCAGACCGTCGAAGAGGATGGGATCAAGACATGACGTCATCGGTAGTCGAGCCGGTCGAGGAGCACGCGCCCGCCGCCGACGAGCGGGTGCCGCTCGGCGCGTGGGAGTGGGCTCGCCGCGAGCCCGGCCGGATCGCGCTCGAGGATGAGCGCGGCCGCACCACGACCTTCGGCGAACTCGGCGCACGCGTCAACCAGCTGTCGCGCGCGCTCCGGAAGATCGGCGTGACCGAGGGCGGCGTCGCAGCGGCCCTCGTCCACAACGAGCGGGAGTACTTCGAGCTCATCCTCGCGACCGGCCAGATCGGCGCCTACGCGCTCGTTATCAACTGGCACCTCACACCCGAGGAGATCATCTACATCCTCCGTGACAGCGGCGCGGCGGTGCTGTTCGCGGATGCCGAGCTCGGTGCTGCTCTCCTCGATGTCGACGACCAGCTCCCCGCCCACCGCTACTCGATCGGCGAGCAGCTCGTCGGTTGGGGGGACTACGCCGCGTTCGGCGCCGACGAGAGCACCGAGGCGCCCGAGAACCGTCGCAACGGCGCGGTGATGGGCTACACGTCCGGCACCACGGGGCGCCCGAAGGGCGTGCGACGGGTTCTGCCCGATGTGAGCCCCGAGGAAGGGCTCGCGTTCAACGGCATCCTGCTCTCCGCCTTCGGCCTCAACCGGCGCGACGGCAAGCATCTCCTCTGCTCTCCCGCCTATCACGCGGCGCCCAGCGGGTTCGCCCTCGCAGCCCTGCACTTCGGTCAGACCGTTCTCATCCACGAGCGCTTCGTCGCCGACGCGGTGCTCGATGCGTTCGAGAGCGGCGTCACCAACTCGCACATGGTGCCGACGCACTTCCACCGCCTGCTCCAGTTGCCCGCGGAGCGCCGCGCGTCGGCCGACCTGTCGGGACTGCACCGCATCGTCCACGCGGGAGCGCCCTGCCCACCCGAGATCAAGAAGGCGATGCTCGACTGGTTCGGTCCGATCGTGTGGGAGTACCTCGGCGCGACCGAGGGGCTGGTCAGCATCGCGAGCCCGGAGACGTGGCAGGAACGCCCCGGCACGGTGGGACGGCCCTTTGCGCCGGACGCCGTGGCGATCAAGCGTGAGGACGGTACGGATGCCGCGCCCGGCGAAGAAGGCATGATCTACTTCCGGGCGACCCTGCCGTTCGAGTACCACAACGACCCGGAGAAGACGGCGGCGAGTCGACTGGGCGACCTCGTCACGGTCGGCGATCTCGGGATGATGGACCACGACGGCTACGTGTACCTCCTCGACCGCCGAAGCGACCTCATCGTGAGCGGTGGCGTCAACATCTACCCGGCCGAGGTCGAGGCCGCGCTCCTGATGCACCCGTCCGTGCAGGACGTCGGCGTCATCGGTGTCCGCGACGAGGAGTGGGGCAAGCGTGTCGTCGCCGTCGTCCAGGTCATCGAGGGCGTCGAGCCCGATGAGGCGCTGCGGGAAGAACTCGACGAACACGCTCGCCGGCACCTTCCGTCGTACAAGCGTCCGCGGCGCTATGAGTTCCTCGACGACTTCCCGCGCACCGACGCGGGCAAGGTCAAGCGCCGCGAACTGCGCGACATCTACGACCCGGATCGCCCGCCGACCACGGTCGTCGTCGGCATCCGATGACTCAGAGAGAAGAGGAAACAATGGGAGTTCTGGACGGAAAAGTCGCGGTCATCACGGGCGGCGGGCGCGGCATCGGTGCCGCGGTCACACGAGCCTTCGCGCGGGAGGGCGCCGCGGTCGTGGTCAACGATCTCGGCACCAGTCCCGATGGTGTGGGCGGTGACGCCGGTCCCGCGCACGACATCGTGGCCGAGATCCTGCAGAACGGCGGCCGGGCGGTCGCCGACGGAGGCGATATCGCCGACACCGCCACGGGCGAGCGCCTCGTGTCGACGGCGGTCGAGACGTTCGGCAAGCTCGACATCGTCGTGAACGTCGCCGGCATCCTGCGCGATCGCATGATCTTCAACCTCTCCGAGGAGGATTGGGATGCCGTCATCCGCGTGCACCTGCGCGGTCACTACAGCACGGTGCGCCCGGCCGCGGCGTACTTCCGGGAACAGCGCAATCCCGACGCGGACTACCGGATCATCAACTTCACATCGGTGTCGGGTCTGCAAGGCTCTCCCGGTCAGCCCAACTACGCGGCCGCCAAGATGGGCATCGTCGGACTGACCTACTCGCTCGCACAGGGGCTTGCGCGGTACGGGGTGACGGCGAACGCCATCGCACCCGGAGCGGCGACGCGCCTCACCGCCACCGTGCCCGACGAGAAGTCTCTCGGCGACATGGCGACGAACGCCGACATGTCGCCCGAGAACATCGCCCCTCTCGCGGTGTATCTGGCCAGCGACCGGTCGCGGTGGCTCAGCGGGCGTGTGCTCTCGGCGCAGGGCCGGTCGGTCGGTCTCTACTCCAATCCGGAAGAGATCGCGACGGTGTCCAACGCCACCCCGTGGTCGTTCGACGAGCTCGGCGCGGCGCTCGAAAGCGACGTCCGCCCGCTCGCCGACGGACTGCCGAAGAGCATCTTCGCCGCCCAGCTCACATCGTGACCGGCATCCCCGGCGGCCACGTCGTCCTCACTCAGGTCGAGGACGGCGTGGCGACCGTGACCCTCAACCGGCCGCAGGTCATCAACGCCCTGAGCGCGGAGATGGTGCGGATCATCACCGACGCCCTCCTCGCGTGGATGCGGGATCCCCGCGTGGCGTGCGTCGTGCTGCGTGGACGGGGGCGCGGGTTCTGCGCCGGGGGCGATCTGCAGGCGGGTGACGTCGATGCGGACGACTTCCTCCGCACGGAGTACGCCCTGGACGCGCTCATCGCGGAGTACCCCAAGCCCGTCATCGCTCTCATGCACGGCCTCGTGCTCGGCGGCGGGGTGGGCCTTTCCGGACACGCCGCCGTGCGGGTCGTGACCGACAGCACGCGACTCGGGATGCCGGAGACGCGCATCGGCCTCTGCCCCGATGCCGGCGGATCGCGTCTGCTCGGGAGGGCACCGGGCGCAGTCGGGGTGATGAAGGCGATGGCCTCGGCCACGATGTCGGCATCCGAGGCGATCGCGTTCGGGTTCGCCGACGTCTTCGTCGCCGACCTCGACGCCCTCCTCGTCGCGCTCGGTGCGGGGGTGCGCGAGGGTCGCGACCCATGGACGGTCATCCGTGACAGCGGGCTGGTGCGCGAACCGGATCCGGTCTCCTCGCCGCCGTGGGTGGAGGACGTCTGCGGTGGCGGTGACGCCGTGGAGATCGTCCGCCGGATGGAGGCCGGTACGCCGGATGCTCAGGAGCTGGCCGCGCGCATCCGCGAGATGTCCCCCTTCGCCGTCGCCGTCACCGTGCCGTTGGTCCGCCGCGCCGCGACCCTCACACTGCGGGAGACGCTGCAGCGGGAGTACGCGGTCCTGAGCGGGCTCTCCGCGCGCGCCGACACGGCCGAAGGCATCCGCGCGCGACTGGTCGACCGCGATGTTCCGCGCTGGCTGCCGGCGCGCCTGGAGGACGTCGTGCCCGCCGAGGTCGATGCCCTCCTCGACAGCTCCCGTCGCCCCTTGGACTTTCACACGATCACCCCGCCGAAGGAGACCGCACGATGACCCTGAACCTCGATGCCGTAGGCACGCAGACCGACGGCGGCTTCGCCGAATGGACGAGCACCGATGCGATCCTCTACGCGCTCGGCGTCGGTGCCGGAGCCGCCGATCCACGACGGGAGCTCGAGTACACGACCGAGAACTCGGCGGGCGTCGCGCAGCGGGTACTGCCCACGTTCGCCGTGGTGCTGGGCGGTGGGGGCGGGACCGACCTGGGCGACTTCTCGATGACCCAGGTGCTGCACGCGGAGCAGAGCGTCACCCTCCATGCCGACCTTGCCCCGGAGGGGCGGCTGCGCCGCACGAATCGCGTCATCGAGATGCTCGACAAGGGTGACGATGCGCTGATCGTGGTCGGCGCATCCTTTACCGACCCGGAGACGGGCGCGGCGGTCGCGGAGACCACGTCGACGATCTTCGTGCGCGGAGAGGGCGGCTTCGGCGGACCGCGCGGCGCGTCGACAGCATGGTCGGTGCCCGAGCGGGAGCCGGATGCCGTGGTGCTCCTGCGCACGCGCCCCGATCAAGCGCTCCTGTACCGCCTCAGCGGTGACCGCAATCCCCTGCACTCCGACCCGGCGTTCGCGGCGAAGGCCGGGTTCTCCACGCCGATCCTCCACGGTCTGTGCGGATACGGCTTCACGGGTCGGGCGCTGCTGAGCCTCGTCGACGACGACCCGTCCCGATTCGGCTCCATGAGTGCCCGCTTCGCCGCTCCGGTGCTGCCGGGCGCGGAGCTCGAGGTGCAGATGTGGCGGACGGATGCCGCCGCGCACAGCTTCCAGGTGCTCGTCGACGGTCGTGCCGTGCTGAGCCGCGGAGTCTTCACGGAGCGTGCACGATGAGCTTCCTCGAACCCGAGCCGACGCCGGCCACCGCGCCGTTCTGGGAGGGCGTGCGGGAGGGTGTGCTGCGTCTGCAGCGCGGTCGAACGACGGGGCGGTGCTTCTTCTACCCCCGACCGCACAGCCCCTTCGACCCCGACGAGGAGGTCGAGTGGTTCGACGCCAGCGGACGTGCGACCCTCGTGTCGTACATCATCAATCACCGCCCGCTGCCCGACGTCGACGTGCTCTCGCCGATCATCGCGCTCGTCCGCCTGGAGGAGGGTCCCACGCTCATGACCAACATCGTCGACGTCGAGCCCGATCCCGCCCACCTGGCGCTCGACATGCCGCTCCAGGTGGTCTTCCGCGCGGCCGGGGACGCCGTCCTGCCGGTCTTCACCCCTGCCTTCACGCCGACCACGTCCGGTGCTTCCGCCGGGGAGGTGCGCGCATGAGCGGCATCCACCGCGGCGCCGTCGCCATCGTCGGCGCCGCCGAGACCGACGAGCTCGGCAGCCTCCCCGGGATGTCCATGCTCGACCTGCACGCCAACGCGGCGCTCAACGCGCTGCGCGACGCGGGCCTGACCGTCGCCGACGTCGACGGCATCATCACGGCGGGCCCGATGGCGATGGAGGTGTCCGACTATCTCGGCATCGTCCCCCGATATCTCGACGGCACGATGGTCGGCGGCGGCAGCTTCATGCTCCACGTGCGCCACGCCGCTGCTGCGATCGCGAGCGGAGCCGCCGATGTCGTGCTCATCACCCACGGCGAGTCGGGGCGTTCTCGCGTCGGGATGCCGCCCTGGAATCGCACGTCGTCATCGCTTCCCGGCCAGTTCGAGATGCCGTATGGCGCCCTGGCGCCGTACTCGACGTTCACCCTCCCCGCGCTGCGCTTCCTGCACGACCGCGGAATGGATATCCGCGATCTCGCCGAGCCGGTCGTCGCGCAGCGGGAATGGGCGCAGCGCAACCCGCGGGCCTTGAAGAAAGAGCCCATCACGGTCGAGGAGGTCATGGCGGCATCCCCGGTCGCCTACCCCTTCACGAAGGACATGTGCTGCGTCGTGACCGACGGCGGTGGCGCTCTCGTCGTCGTGTCCGCGGAGCGCGCCGCGGATCTGCCCTCGGCCTCGCGCGCGGTGTACCTGCAGGGCTCGGGCGAATCGGCGGAGTCACCCCTGATCTCGCAGATGGACGGCGTCTCCTCGTTCCGCGGCCTATGAGTGCGCCGAGTACGGCGAGCAGTGCGGTGGCGCACATCAGCATCGCGCCCCAGATCGCGGTGCGCTGGGCCGCTCGTTCCGGTGCATCGCGGAAGGTGACGAGCAGGTAGCTCTGGAGTGCAAGCATCGGGACGACCAGAGGAGCGCGCGTGAGAGTGGTCACGAGGATGACCGCCGCCAGATCCGTCTCGCCCAACCCTCGAGAAGTGAGTCCCAGCAGCAACGGCAGACCG
>NZ_BADB01000167.1:0-19844 GCF_000333415.1 Microbacterium sp. B24
ATTCGAGCTCGGTCCCGGGGATCCTCTAGAGTCGGCGTCGACCTAGACTTGACGAGCCATGATTCGACCCGACCTGAGCCTGCCCATCCCCGACGACATCACCGCCGCCCACTTCATCGGGATCGGTGGATCGGGCATGTCGGGGCTGGCCGGCATGTTCCTCGATCGGGGCATCCGCGTCTCCGGCTCCGACCGTGCCGACAGCGCCGCCCTGCGCGCTCTCGCTGCGCGGGGCGCTACGGTGCATGTCGGGCACGATGCGGCCAATCTCCCCGACGATGTCGACGCCGTGATCCACACGGGCGCGATCTGGCCGCAGAACCCGGAGTACGTGCTCGCGAAGGAGCCGTGCTGGACGACGAGTTCCCTCTGTCGATGTTCTTCGAGGCGCTCGACAAGAAGATGCAGAGCGTCATCGCCTCGACCACGGGCATCACGGGCCGCGATGGGTGACGGCGTGCGCGGGCGCTCGGTCATGATCGCCGGTGCGACGAGCGCGAGCGGGCACGCCGCCGCACGCGCGCTCGTGGCGGCGGGGGCGAACGTCATCGCGGTGGGGCGACGGGCGGACGCTCTGATCCCCCTCCGAGAACTGGGCGCCCGCACCGCCGTGTGCGACCTCGCCGACGAAGCGGAGGTCGCGCGCTTCGCGGCGACGCTCGCGGCGGACGGCGTCCGCCTCGATGGGCTGCTGCACCTCGTCGGCGGCTGGCGCGGCGGTGGAGGGCTGCGCGGTCAGACCGAGGCCGATTACCGAGATCTCGAGAGCGGACTGAGCGCCCTGCGGCACGTCACGAGAGCATGGTGGGACGATCTGCGTGCCTCCGCCGCTGCACGCGCGGCGATCGTGTCGTCCACGGCGGTCGCGCGTCCCCTGGCCGGCGGCGCGAACTACGCGGCCGTCAAGGCGGCCGAGGAGACGTGGGCGCGGGCGATGGCGCAGGGGTTCGCGAAGGACGCGCGCGATCGCTCGATGCCGCAGAGCGCGGCATCCGCCATCTTCCGCATCCGCGCGCTCGAGGGTCTCGAGGACGAGCTGGCCCGTGCGTTCGTCGGTCTGTGGGACCTCGACGCCGCCGCCGTCAACGACACGATCGTCGCTCTCGGCGCGTCGAACTAGATTGGATGTCCGTGACGACTCTCCACGACACCGCCGTGCGCGGCTTCGCCAGCGACAACTACTCGGGCGTCCACCCCGAGATCCTCGAGGCCATCGCCGCCGCCAATCACGGACACCAGATCGCGTACGGCGAGGACGCGTACACGGCCCGACTGCAGGAGGTGTTCCGCCACCACTTCGGTGCGGGCGTCGAGGCGTTCCCCGTCTTCAACGGAACGGGCGCGAACGTCGTCGGGCTGCAGTCGATGCTCCCACGCTGGGGTGCGGTGATCGCGGCATCCACCGCGCACATCAACGTCGACGAAGGCGGTGCTCCGGAGCGCGTGGCGGGGATCAAGATCCTGAACGTCCCCACCGACGACGGCAAGCTCACCCCCGAGCTCGTCGATCGCGAGGCCTGGGGGTGGGGTGACGAGCACCGCGCGCAGCCGCTCGTCGTCTCGATCACGCAGTCGTCCGAACTCGGAACCCTCTACAACCCCGACGAGATCGCAGCCCTCGCCGACCACGCGCACGCGCACGGTATGCGCCTGCACCTCGACGGCGCCCGGATCTCCAACGCGGCTGCGGCGCTCGACCTGCCGCTGCGCGCCTTCACGACCGATGTCGGCGTCGACGTGCTGAGCTTCGGTGGGACGAAGAACGGCGCGCTGGGCGGAGAGGCCGTGGTTGTCCTGAACCCGGATGCCGCGGAAGGACTTCTGTTCCTGCGCAAGCTCAACATGCAGCTGGCGTCGAAGATGCGCTTCATCTCCGCTCAGCTGGTGGCGCTGCTCGAGGGAGACCTGTACCTGCGCAATGCCCGCCACGCCAACGCGATGGCCCAGCGGCTTCGTGCCGGCGTCGAGGCGGGCATCGCCGACGGGTCGATCACGGGGGTGTCGTTCAGCCAGCCGACGCAGGCCAACGGCGTGTTCGCGGTGCTGCCGGACGGTGTCGCCGACACCCTCCGTGAGAGCTTCCGCTTCTACGACTGGGACGCGGCGAAGAACGAAGTCCGCTGGATGTGCTCCTTCGACACGTCCGAGGACGACGTCGACGCGTTCATCGCGGAGCTCGCCCGCCTCACCTGAGACCCGCGCTCTTGCCGCCGGTCAGGCGCCCGCGAGCCATTCGCGGTAGGCGTCGAACGAGGAGGGCCGCCCCAGGAAAGCCTCGACGAGCGCGGTCGCGTCCCGGCTGCCGCCGGGCTCGAGGATCTCACGACGGTAGCGGGTCGCCGCCTCGGCATCCATGAGGTCGCCGCCGAAGCCCGAGAGCAGGTCGCGCGCGATCACGAGGCTCCACTGGTACGTGTAGTAGCAGGCGCCGTACCCCGTGAGATGCCCGAATCCGGCGTACGAGTGCAGCCCGCGCAGCGGCTGCACGGGGCTCGTCGAGGCGTACCAGTGCTCGGTGGCCGCCTGCAGGTCCGCCGGACGGTCGACGTGCAGGTGGTAGGAGACGTTGGCGTGACCGAGCTGACGGCGCACCTCCAGTGCGCGGCCGAACCCGTCGGCGACGCGCATCTTGGCGACGAGGTCGGCCGGGATCGGCTCGCCGTCGGCGTTCGCCGTGAAGGATGCGAGGACCTCGGCATCCCACGCCCACTCCTCCAACAGCTGACTCGGTGCCTCGACGAAGTCCCACTCCGTGGCGACCCCCGAGAAGCGCACGAAGCGCTGGGCGCCGCCGAGGATGTCGTGCACGAGGTGACCGAACTCGTGGAAGAACGTGACGACCTCGTCGTGGGTCATCAGCCCGCGCGCGAAGTTGCACAGCAGCACCGCCTCGGGCAGCACGCGTCCCGTCACGCCGGGCGCGAGGGGGAAGCACGCGGCGTGGTTGTACTTGCCGTCGCGCGGATGCAGGTCGAGGTGGATGCGTCCGAGCCGCTCGCCGCGGCGGATCACGTCGTAGGAGCGCACGTCGTCATGCCAGGCAGAAATCTCGACGGGAACGTACTCGACGTCCAGCAGTCGCGCGGTCGTGTCGAGCACGCCCGGCAGCACGCGGTCGAACGAGAAATACGAGCGCACCAGCTGGGCGTCGACGTCGTGACGCTCACGCCGCAGCGCGCTGAGAAGGTAGAAGAAGTCGGCGATGGTGACCTCGGTGGCCGACGGGTCATCCTGTCGCAGCCGCTCGAGCAGCGCGGGGTACTCACCCGCGGCGGCGGCGGCCGACGCATCGTCGAGACGCGCGAGGAACTCCGCGATCGCCGCACTGCCGCCGTCGGGGCGTCCGGCGCCGATCATGCGGGTCTCGGTTTCGTAGTCGGCCCAGTCTCGGTAGCCGAGCAGCTGCGCCCGCTCGGCGCGGACCGCCAGCAGTTCGGCGAGCACCGCGTCGTTCGCCGGCCACGCGAGGTCGTTGTAGGCCGCGACGAGCGCCGCGCGGGTCGCGCGGTCGGTCGCGTATTCTCGCACCGGCATGAGGTCGGTGTACTCGGTGGTGAGCACGATCAGTCCGTCGTCGTCCACGGGATGCGCGTCGATGAAGTCCTGCGGCAGACCCGCCAGAGCCTCGGGCGCGACACGGACCTCCCGCCGCCCGTCGCGGATGTTGCGCGAGAACTCGAGGCTCAGCTCCGTGTCGCGGTCGGTGAGCACGCGCACGCGATCGCGGTCGTCCGGAGGAAGGGCGACGCCCCCGCGGCGGAAGTCGCGGCGCACCTCGGCGAGCAGGCGCATCTGGTCGGCGTCGAGATCCTCATCGGTCAGCGCCTCGAACGCGGCGAAGAGCTTCGCGTCGAGAAGCCGGGATGCCGAGAGCGCCTCGAGCGCCTGCACCTGGGCTTCCGCGACGCGGCGCACCTCGGCATCCGGGTGCGCCTCACTCAGGAGATAGGCCTCGCACGTGGCCTGACGCAGCGCCAGGTCGGCGTCGTTCCACAGATCCAGGCGCGTCGCGGCATCCATCTCGTCCGCCGCGCCGACGAGGCGGGCGTCGACATCGGCGACGAGGGCGACAGCGGCGGCGGGGCGTCCGGACGCGAATGCCGCCCAACCGTCGGCGTCGGTCGGGAAGACGAGGGGCTCGATCGAGGTCATGCTCCGAGCCTACGTCGGGCCCGCGACGTCACCGATCGGCGATCACTGCGGCGCGTGATCGTCGTCGATCTCCTCGGCACCGGGTACCGACGCGGCCTCGACGCCGTCGGCCGCCGCCGCCTCGGTGCGCAGCAGTTCCTTGACCTCGGACATGAAGCTCGTCAACTGCTGCTGCTGCCAGCGCAGCGCCCGCGCGCGGTCTTCGGCGTCGCGCAGCACGCTCTGCGAATGCCCGGTGACGGTGTCGATGATCTTCTGCGCCTTGACGCTCGCGCGATCCAGGATCTCGCGCGACCGCAGCCGGGCGTCGGCCTCGTGCTGCTGAGCCTGGGCGCGCATGAGCTTGTCGAAGTCGTCGGCCTTCGCCGTGATGCGCTGCGCGTGCTCCAGCGATGCGGCGACCTGGTCGTTGGCGTCCTGCGTGATGCGCTCGGCGTGCGCGACGGCCTGGTTGTGCAGCATCAGGAACTCCTGCTGGGCATCGTCCTGCCGGCGGCTCAGGGCCTCCTCGAACTCGAGTGCGCGCAGGCGCTGCTCGCGCACCGCGTCCTCCGCCTCCGCGCGGAGCTGCTCCGTCTCGCGCGAGACGAGAGCACGCAGGGCCGCGGCGCCCTTCTCGGCTTCGGTGCGGATGGCAGCGGCCTCCTGTTCGGCCTGGGCGACCTTCTCGGCGGCGTGCGCCGCTTCGCGCTCGAGCTGGGCGGTGTGCGCCGTCAGCTCGGTATCGATCGTCAGTCTCGCCTGTGCGGCATCCGTCGCCGCCTGGGCGCGCACCGTCTCGATATCGGCGTGAGCCGCTGCGCGCTGCGCGGCGATCTCCTCGCGGGCGACCTGGAGAAGACGCTCCGCCTGCACGCTCGCGTTCTTGATGATCACGGATGCCTGGTCCTCCGCGACCCGCAGCACGTCCTCGAACCGCTCGCGTTCGTGGGAGGACTCCGCGGCGGAGCTCACGAACTCCGCCGAGAGGGTCTGCACCTTGTCCTCTGCGTTGTCGGCACGCGCGGACTGCACCGCGAGGTCGCTCTCCAGCTGCGCGACGCGCGCCTGGAGCCGCGCGAGCTCGTCGGTGCGCTCGTGCTCCTGCTGCTGCGCGGTCTCGAGCTGACGGGTGAGCGCGTCGGCGTCGGCGCGGCGGGCGTCGGCGTCGGCCATCAACGCCGCGAGCGCGGCATCCACGGCGGCGCGGTCGTAGCCGCGGAAGACGGTGGGAAACGACGCCGCGTCCCCGTCCGATCGGGACTCGTGCGACCCCGACATGAGGTCGTCGAAGGCGGACTGGTCGGACTCGTGGCGGTCGGTCATGGCAACACTCCGAAGCGGCGCCCGCCCCGGCGGGCGCGGCGGCATGTCACCGACTCGGGCGTGCCGGCACGCGAATGATATCGGAGAAGTCGATCGTCACGGTGTCGTCGTCAGCGACGCCCGAGCAGAAGATCGGTGAGGGTGGGCCGGAAGTGCCGGGCGACGTAGGTCACGGCTTCGTCGACGCCGAACGCGCGGGTCGAGTTGCCGACCCGCACCCACAACTCGGTGCCGCCGCCCTGGGCGACGAAGACGGGCTCGGGCGCTCGCGGGCAGCGTACGGCGCAGACCGTGGCGCCGTCGACCTCGGCGAAACGGATACGCGGCATGGCAGCGGCGTTCTTTCCGAGACTCGCCGTCAGCATGTCGCGCAGCCAGAGCTCGAACCGGTCGGCGTCGGGGGTGCGGAGGGTCGCGAAGTCGCGATCGAGACCATGCACGCGGCCGTCGTCGTCGACGCCGATGAGCAGTGTTCCCCCGGAACTGTTGAGGAAGGCGGCGACGGTCTTCGCGACCACCTGCTCCATCCGCGCGTCCTTCTTGTCGTCACGGACGTTCCAGCGCGCGGTCTCCTTGAACTCGACGCGGTCGCTCTCGCCCTTCTCCAGGAGCGCGGCGACGTCGATGGCCCCGTCGCGGCGCAGCAGCGCCGCCACGCCGGCGACGAGGAACGACAGCCCGAGGCTGCTGCCGGCCGACAGCAGCAGTGCGGTCGGCATCCACAGTCTCAGCCCGACGAAGAACCACCCCGCCAGGAAGAGCCCCAGGCTCACTCCCAGCAGCGACACGATCGTCATGACCGACAGCGGCAGGGAGAGCCGGGCACCGAAGAGGCGACGCAGCACCCAGGCGATCACGAACGACAGCAGCAGCGCCAGCGGCAGCGCGCCGGCGACCTCGACGAGCATCTCACTGCGGGGCACGGTGATCACCTGGGTTCGAGAGTCGGTTCGGCGGCGGGGCGGTCAGCGCAGCGCGCCGACGCTGGCGAGAGCCAGACGGATGAGCGTCGAGCGCCCGCCCTCCATCTCGGCGGCCAGGGCGTCGGACGACGCCTCCTCGGGGGTCATCCACGTGACCTCCAGGGCATCCTGGCGCGGCTCGCACGTCCCGGTGACCGGGATGACGAACGCCAGCGACACCGCATGCTGACGGTCGTCGTGGAAGGCGCTGACCCCGGGCAGGGGGAAGTACTCGGCCACCGTGAACGGCACCGGTTGCGGCGGGAGCTGCGGGAACGCCATCGGACCGAGGTCGTTCTCGAGATGACGGAAGAGGGCGTCGCGCACCGTCTCGCCATAGCGCACCCGCCCCGACACGATCGACCGGGTGATCTCCCCCAGCGGCGTCGCCCTCAGCAGCACGCCGACCTGCGTCACCGCACCCACGCCGTCCGTGCGCACCGGCACCGCCTCGACGTAGAGGATCGGCAGCCGCCGACGGGCCTCGGCGAGCTCGACGTCGCTCAACCAGCCGGGGTTTCCGGCGCTTTCCGGAGCCGGCGAGCCGAACGTGCCGTCGCCGAGGGGGTGCCCGGGACGACCGGCCCCTCCCCCGAAGCCGCGCAGCGGGTCGCGAGGGGTCCCGTCGTCGTCGCGTTCGTTCGGATCGGGGTCGGGGGTGCGAACGGCCATGCCTCCATGTATACCCGCACCGCCGCCCATGGCGCGTCCGCGGCGTCGGCCGGGCGACGACGCGAGCGTCGACACCTCCTGCGAGGATGGGGTGATGAGCGCGATCGCGATCGACGACGGGGCCGTCCTCTGGTCCGAAGGCCCCGAGGCGCGAAGCGGCAGACCCGTGCTGCTGCTCCTGCACGGCTACGGCTCGGACGAGCGCGACCTGTTCGGGCTCGCTCCGTTCCTGCCCGACGCGTTCGTGCTGGCCGCCGTCCGCGCGCCGTTGGCTCCGCCGTTTCCCGCCCCCGGCTGGTCGTGGTACCCGATCGAGGGACTCGACGGACGCTCGAGCACCGCAGTGACGGACGCCGCCGACGCCCTGATCGCGTGGCTCGATCGGACGACGGATGCCGAGACGATCGGCATCCTCGGTTTCTCCCAGGGCGCCGCGGTCGCTCTGCAGGCCCTGCGCCTGCGCCCCGAACGGTTCGCGTTCGTCGTGAACCTCGCCGGCTATGCGGACCCGACCCCCCTTCCGGGCGACGGGACGCTCGCCGAACGCCGCCCGCCGGTCTTCTGGGGACGGGGCGCCCGCGACGAGGTCATTCCGCCGGCCGCGGTGACCCACACGGTGCAGTGGCTGCCGGAGCACGCGACCTTGAGCGGTCGCGTCTATGCCGGGCTGACCCACAGCGTGTCGCAGGAGGAGCTCGACGACGTCCGCGTCTTCCTCGAGAAGCAGCTCGCCGCCGCGGAGGGCTGAGCCGGCTGTGGCCTTCGGAGGGCGGGTGCGTTAGGCTGTCGGCGTTCCTGTCCCGACCGTGAGGAAGACCGTTGAAGGGTTTCGACGCCGCGCTGTGATTGCGCGCTGAGACGTCGATCCCGCCGTCCCTCTTCGGAACCCGGGTTCTCGACGCGTCGGCGCATCCTTATCCGCGCCGGCCGTCGACCCCCTCCCGTCGTCCCGGGAACGGTGTCGTGCGCGCCCGCGCTCCGACACTGTTCCCGTCACCGACAGGAGGCACCCATGCCCCACGCTTCTCCCGCGGTCGTGCTCGACCGCGTCACCTTCACCTGGCCGGACGGCACCGTCGCTCTCGACAGCGTCTCCGGAGCCTTCTCCGATGTGCGCACCGGACTCATCGGACGCAACGGCGCCGGCAAGTCCACGCTGCTCGGCCTCATCGCGGGCACCCGCGTCCCGGCATCCGGCACCGTCTTTCGCAGCGGCACCGTCGATGTGATGCCCCAGCGGGTCCCCGAAGACACCCGCGTCGCCGCTCTGCTGGGCGTCGACACGTCCCTGGATGCCGTGCGCGCCATCGCCTCCGGCGACGTCGACCAGCGTCACTTCGATGCCGTCGGCGACGACTGGGACGTGGAAGCGCGGGCCCAGGCCGCGCTCGCCGAAGCGGGCCTGCCCGCCGACGCGCTCGACAGACGCGTCCGCGCCCTCTCCGGCGGCGAAGCCGTGCTCGCGGCGCTGGTCGGAGTGCGGCTGCGCGGTGCACCCATCGCGCTGCTGGACGAGCCCACCAACAATCTCGACCGCGATGCGCGGGCGCGGGTATACGAGCTCGTACGGAGCTGGCGGGGCACGCTCATCGTCGTGAGCCACGACACGGCACTGCTCGAGCAGATGGACGAGACGGCCGAGCTCTACGGCAGTGCGCTGACGACGTTCGGCGGTCCGTACTCCGCGTGGCGCGCAGCCCATGAGGAGGAACAGGCCGCCGCACGGCAGGCCGAGTCGGCCGCTCGCCAACAGGTACGACGCGAGAAGCGCGACCGCATCCACCAGGACCAGGTGCTGGCCACCCGGACGGCGGTGGGCAACAAGGCGTACGCAGAGAAGCGCGTGCCGAAGATCATCATGGGAGCCCGCAAGCGCTCGGCACAGGTGTCCGCCGGGCGGCTTCGCATCGAGGCGCGCGACAAGGAGATGGAGGCGAGAGCCGTGCTCGACGCCGCCGAACGTCGCGTGCGCGACGACGAGTCGGTGCACATCGACCTCCCCGACCCCGGCGTCGCCGCGGGCCGGCGGATCGCGACGATCGGTGACGGCGAGCGGTCGTGGGTCATCCAGGGCCCGGAGCGGGTCGCGCTGATCGGTCCGAACGGAGCAGGCAAGACGACCCTCCTCGAACGGCTCGTCTCGAGTGGCTCGGTGTCGTCGGAGCACGACGACGTGCACAACTCCGCCTCAACCGCTGCCGCCGGCGGTGCCGGTGGTCCGGAGGGCCCGCCCAGGCGGAGTCCTGTACACGCGACCGCCCACACCGACCGCGTCGGGTACCTGTCGCAGCGGATCGACCGACTGGATGAGGAGGCGGCGCCGCTGGAGAACCTGCGCCGCGCCGCACCCGGCGTCGGCGACGTCGAGCTGCGCAACCGTCTCGCACGGTTCCTGCTCCGCGGGGCCACGGTGCTGCGCCCGGTGTCGGCGCTGTCGGGCGGTGAGCGCTTCCGCCTCGCGCTGGCATGCCTCGTGATGGCCGAGCCGGCACCGCAGCTGCTGGTGCTCGACGAGCCGACGAACAACCTCGATCTCGACACGGTCGACCAGCTCGTCGCCGCGCTGTCGGCGTTCCGCGGCGCCGTCGTCGTGGTCAGCCACGACGACGGCTTCCTCGGGAGGATCGATCCCGACCTCGTGCTCGAGCTGCGGGAGGGGGTGCTGGCCGAGGTCGCGTCCGGCTGATCCGGCCCTCGGGGCGGCGGGCGCGCTCCGCCGCCCCGACGCGTCGGTGTTCGCCGCGCGCGAGCGCGACCCCGCGTGTCGGAGGTCCGCGCGATGATGGAGCGATGGCCGATGTGCTTGAGCGGTTCGGTCCTGCGACCCAGGACTGGTTCCGCGGCGCCTTCGCCCAGCCCACGAGCGCTCAGGCGGGGGCGTGGGATGCGATCTCCGCCGGCAAGCACGCCCTCGTCGTGGCTCCCACCGGCTCGGGCAAGACCCTCTCGGCGTTCCTCTGGGCCATCGACCGCGTCTTCCGTGAGAAGGCTCCGGCGCCGCGAGCGTCCGAGGCGGCGGAAGACCCCGCTGCGCCCAAGCAGCCCGCTGCCGCCCAGCAGCCCCCTGGCTCCCGGAAGAAGGCGGCGAGGAAGAAGGATGCCGCCGGCACGCGCATCCTCTACATCTCTCCGCTCAAGGCGCTCGGCGTCGACGTCGAGCGCAACCTCCGCTCGCCGTTGGTGGGAATCGGGCAGGCGGCGAGGCGCCTCGGCATCCCGCTCCCCGAGGTCACCGTCGGCGTGCGCTCGGGAGACACTCCGGCCGCCGATCGCCGCCGACTCGTCACTGACCCGCCCGACATCCTCATCACGACGCCCGAGTCGCTGTATCTGATGCTCACCTCGCAGGCGGCGGCGACGTTGCGCGACGTGCACACGGTGATCGTCGACGAAGTGCACGCGGTCGCGGCGACCAAGCGCGGCGCTCACTTGGCCGTCAGCCTCGAACGACTCGACGCGCTGCGTCGCGGCGACGACCCCGAGCGCGCGCCCGCGCAACGCGTGGGGCTCTCGGCCACCGTGCGCCCCATCGACGAGGTGGCGCGCTTCCTCGGCGGCTCCGCGCCGGTCGAGATCGTCGCCCCGCGTGCGACGAAGGCGTTCGATCTGCGCGTCGTGGTGCCGATGAGCGACATGCTCAACCCTCCCCCACCGCCGGAGCGGACCGATCCCGACGCGGAGGCGGCGGCGGATGCCGAGGGCGACGGCGACTGGTTCACGCCGTCGCAGCCGTCCGAGGTCACCGGCTCGGTCTGGCCGCACGTGGAGGAGGCCATCGTCGACCGCGTCCTGGCGCATCGCTCGACGATCGTGTTCGCGAACTCGCGGCGTCTCGCCGAGCGCCTCACGGGGCGCCTCAACGAGATCTACGCGGAGCGGCTCGGGCTCGATCTGCCCGCGCAGACGGTTCCGGCCGCCACGATGGCCCAGGCGGGAGCGAGCGCCGGAGCCCCGCCGGAGCTGGCGAAGGCCCACCACGGCTCGGTGTCGAAGGAGCAGCGCGCCCAGGTCGAAGACGAACTGAAGCGCGGCATCCTGCGCTGCGTCGTCGCGACGAGTTCGCTGGAGCTCGGCATCGACATGGGCGACGTCGATCTGGTGATCCAGGTCGAGGCACCGCCGTCCGCCGCCTCGGGACTCCAGCGTGTCGGACGGGCGGGCCATCAGGTGGGCGAGGTGAGCCGGGCCGCACTGTTCCCCAAGCACCGCGGCGATGTCCTCCACACCGCGGTGGTGACCGAACGCATGCTCGCGGGCCAGATCGAGGCGATCAGCGTGCCGCAGAATCCGCTCGACATCCTCGCGCAGCAGACGATCGCCGCGTGCGCCGTCGGGCCGGTGGACGTCGAGGGCTGGTTCGAGACGGTGCGGCGCTCGGCGCCCTTTCGCACGCTGCCCCGCTCGGCCTACGAAGCGACGCTCGACCTGCTGGCCGGCAAGTACCCGTCCGACGAGTTCGCCGAGCTGCGTCCCCGCGTCGTCTGGGACCGCGATCACGGCACCCTCACGGCGCGCCCCGGTGCCCAGCGCGTGGCCGTGACGAGTGGCGGCACGATCCCCGACCGCGGCCTGTTCGGCGTCTTCGTCGCCGGCGAGACGCGAAACGCCCGGGTGGGCGAGCTCGACGAGGAGATGGTCTACGAGTCGCGCGTGAACGACGTGTTCACGCTCGGCACCACGAGCTGGCGCATCGTGGAGATCACGCACGACCGCGTCAACGTCCTGCCCGCGTTCGGTCAGCCGGGAAAGCTGCCGTTCTGGCACGGCGACGGGCTCGGCCGGCCCGCCGAGCTGGGCGAAGCCCTCGGCCGGTTCTCGCGTGAGGTGGCGGGAGCGGATGCCGAGAAGGCGACGGCGCGTCTGCGGGAATCGGGCCTCGACGACAACGCGATCGGCAACCTGCTGGCCTATCTCGACGAGCAGAAGGAGGCCACCGGAAGCCTCCCGACCGACCGCACGCTGACCGTCGAGCGCTCGCGCGACGAGGTCGGCGACTGGCGGATCATCTTGCATTCCCCGTACGGCATGCATGTCCACGCCCCGTGGGCGCTGGCCGTCAATGCGCGCATCCGGGAGCGGCTGGGCGTCGAGGGCTCGGCGGTCGCCAGCGACGACGGCATCATCGCGCGGGTGCCGGATGCCGAGAGCGAGCCGCCCGGCGCAGAGCTGTTCGTCTTCGAGCCGGACGAGCTCGAACAACTCGTCACCGACGAGGTCGGCGGCTCGGCGCTGTTCGCCTCCCGCTTCCGCGAGTGCGCCGCACGCGCGCTGCTGCTGCCCCGTCTGAACCCGAACAAGAGGTCGCCGCTGTGGCAGCAGCGCCAGAAGTCGGCCCAGCTGCTGGAGGTGGCCAAGAACCACCCGACGTTCCCGATCATCCTCGAGACGCTGCGCGAAGTCCTCCAGGACGTCTACGACCTCCCTGCGCTGCTGCGCATCGCCCGCTCCATCGGCGACCGCCGGATCCGGCTGGTCGAGACCACCACGAGCACCCCCTCGCCGTTCGCCCGCGATCTGCTGTTCGGCTACGTCGGCGCCTTCATGTACGAGGGCGACTCGCCCCTCGCCGAGCGTCGCGCGGCCGCTCTTTCGGTCGACCCCGCCCTGCTCGGCGAGCTGCTCGGCAAGGTCGAGATGCGCGAGTTGCTCGACCCGGCCGTGATCGCGCAGTTCGAACGCGAGGCACAGCGGCTGGACCCGTCGCGGCGCGTGCGCGGGCTGGAGGGCGTCGCCGACCTGCTGCGCCTTCTCGGACCGCTCGACGCGATCGAGGTCGCGGCGCGACTGGCCCCACCGGCTGCGCAGTCGCAGGACGCGTCTGCGGGTGTGGCACCGTCCCCGACGGATGCCGAGAGCGACGCGGGCACGCACGGCGCGGCATCCGCTTTCCTCGATCAGCTCGTTGCGGCACGTCGGGCGATCCGTGTGAGTGTCGGCGGTGTCGAGCGGGTCGCGGCCATCGAGGACGCCGGGCGGCTCCGCGATGCTCTGGGCGCCGCGCTGCCCGTCGGCATTCCGCTCGCCTTCCTCGAGCCCGTCGCCGACCCCCTCGCCGACCTCGTCGCGCGCTACGCGCGCACCCACGGCCCGTTCCGCACGGCCGACGTCGCACGGCGGCTCGGCGTCGGCGGCGCCGTCGCCCGCCAGGCGCTGCAACGGCTGGAGTCGCAAGGGCGCGTGGCGAGCGGCTTCTTCCTGCCCGAGGGGGCCGCACCGCGATCGATGGCCGACGACGAGGGCGTTTCCCGCGCCGGCATCGACGACCTGGAATGGTGCGACAGCGAGGTGCTGCGACGTCTGCGCCTGCGCTCGCTCGCCGCGATCCGCGGCACCGTCGAACCCGTGGCGCCGGCCTCGTACGCCCGCTTCCTCCCCGCCTGGCAGCACATCGCGGGCGCGGCCGGCGGACGCCCGCTCGAAGGTGTCGACGGCGTCCTCGCCATCATCGAGCAGCTCGCGGGCGTACCGCTTCCCGCCAGCGCGTGGGAGTCGTTGATCCTGCCGCTGCGGGTGAGCGACTACACACCGGCGATGCTCGACGAGCTCACCTCGACCGGCGACGTCGTCTGGTCGGGTCACGGCTCGTTGCCCGGCCGCGACGGGTGGATCGCCCTTCACCCCGCCGACACCGTGGCCCTCACCCTCACCCCGGCGGAAGACCCGGAGGCACCCTCCGACACGGAGCAGCGCATCATCGAAGCCCTCCGCGCCGGCGGCGCGTTCTTCGCCGGTCAGCTGGCAGCGATGACGCAGGCGACCAGCGAGCAGGCGGTCATCGATGCGCTCTGGAACCTCGCCTGGACGGGACGGGTGACCAACGACACCTTTGCGCCCGTTCGCGGTCTGCTCGCCGGAGGCTCGCAGGCGCATCGCACCGCGAGACGTGCTCCCCGCGCCCGCATGTTCCGGGGGACCTCCATCCCCACGACCCTGGCCGCCACGCGCACCGCCGCACCGCGCGCGCCGATGGCCGGCGGACGATGGTCGCTGCTGCCCGAGCCGTCTGCCGATGGCGCGCTGCGGGCGACGGCCTCGGCGAGCCTGCTCCTGGAGCGCTACGGCGTCGTGACGCGCGGCAGCGTGCAGGCCGAGGGCGTCCCCGGAGGGTTTGCACAGGCCTACCGCGTGCTCGCCGGATTCGAGGATGCCGGGCACTGCCGCCGCGGCTACTTCATCGAGAAGCTCGGGGCCGCGCAGTTCGCGGCATCCGCCACCGTCGATCGCCTCCGTGAGTACGCCGCTCTCGCCGACCCGCCGCCGCGTCGCGCCGTCACGCTCGCGGCGACCGATCCGGCGAACCCGTACGGCGCCGCACTGGCCTGGCCGGCGCTCGACGGCGTCTCGCATCGTCCCGGGCGCAAAGCCGGCGGACTCGTCACGCTGGTCGACGGCGAGCTGGTGTTCTACCTCGAACGCGGCGGCCGGTCGGCGCTCGTGTTCAGCGACGACGACGAGGTGCTGGCCGCCGCTGCCGCCAGCCTGGTGGCCACGGCGCGCACCCATCGCCTCGACACGCTCACGGTCGAGCAGGTGTCCGGAGCGTTCGTGTACGGCACCGCGTCCGGGCGCGCCCTGCAGAGCGCAGGCTTCGTCGAGTCCAGCCGTGGCCTCACCCTGCGACGGCAGCGATGAGGCGGCTGCCCGCGCGCTCGTCGGGAGCCGCTCATGCCTGAGGGCGACACCGTCTTCCGCACGGCGCGGCGGTTGCACGAGGCGCTCGCCGGTGCCGAGGTCGTCCGGTTCGACCTGCGGGTGCCACGCCACGCCACGGCCGATCTGACCGGCGAGGTGGTGCACGAGGTCGTGCCGCGGGGCAAGCATCTGCTGATGCGCATCGGCGGGTTCACCCTGCACTCGCATCTGAAGATGGAAGGGCGCTGGATGGTGTTCGGGCGCGGCGAACGCTGGCGGGCTCCGGCCTACCAGGCCCGCGCGATCGTCGGCACCGCGGCCGTCGATGCCGTGGGCTTCGAGATCGCGATGGTCGACCTCGTCGCCACCGCCGACGAGGACCAGCTGGTCGGCCACCTCGGTCCCGATCTGCTCGGCCCGGATTGGGACGCCGAGGAGGCGGCACGGCGCATCCTCGCCGACGAGCGGGCCGTTCACGTCGCGATTCTCGATCAGCGCAACCTTGCCGGATTGGGAAACGAGTACGCCAACGAGCTGCTGTTCGTCCGCGGCATCCTTCCCACCACGCCGGCCGCCGCCGTGGATGCGGCCCGGCTCGTCGAGACGGCCGCGCGGATGATCCGCGCCAACCGCGATCGCGCGTCGCGGACGTTCACCGGTGACACCCGTCCCGGTCGGCAGAACTGGGTCTACCGCCGAGAGCGCAAGCCGTGCCTGCGCTGCGGCACGCCGATCCGCCGCACCGAGCTGGGTGCCACGCAGACCAGCGAGCGCATCGTGTTCTGGTGCCCCCGCTGCCAGAGCTGACCGCGCCCACTCGCCCCGTGCCGCCAGCCCGGCGGCACGGCCACCACGTCGGCGCCTGCCAGCGCGCCGCAACAGAATCGGATCAGCGCAACAGAATCGGATGCCGCGGCATCCGCTCCTCCGCATCCGTTGCCAGACTCCGCATCCGGTGCGGCGCGGGCCACCAGCCACGCGGCGCACGCCGGCCCGGCGGCGACGGAAGATGCCGCGGTGTCAGCGGCCGAGGTAGCGGCCCGGGCGGTGGTTGAGGGCGAGCACGAGGTTGAGGAGGATCGCGCCGACGGCGCTCATCACCACGTTCGGCCAGGGGACCACCAGCAGCGCGAGCGCCACGATCAGCACGTCGAAGATCATCATCGTCCACCCCGCGCGGAAACCGGTGCGGTCCTGGATCTCGAGGCCGACGATGTTGATGCCGCCGACGCTGCCGCGGTGGCGGAAGAGGATCAGTACCCCGACACCGGCGAGCAGGTTGCCCGCGAGGGTGCCGTACAGCGGCTGGAGACCGCTGATCGGGAAGAGCGCGTCGTGCAGCGGGGCGAGCCCGGAGACCAGTGCGATGCAGACGATCGTGCGGATCGTGAAGTCCCAGCCGCGCCGCCACACGGCGAGCAGCGCGAACGGCAGGTTGACGGCGGCGAACAGGATCCAGAACGGCCACCCCGTGGCATACCCCAGCAGCAGCGAGAGACCGGCGGTGCCGCCCGTGACTGCCCCGGCCGCGTGCAGCAGGTGCAGCCCCAGGGAGACCAGGAACGTTCCTGTGAGGATGCCGAGAATGTCCTCCGCGACCGAGTGATCTTGGGTCTTGGCTTCGAAGACAAGGGTGGGACCGGTCGTCGGGTCGGGGTCCGCGGGGATGGTCACGGCATCCATCTTCGCAAGGCGCGTGCGACTCGTCGTCATCGGACCGGCCGTGGGAATGATCCGGCGGTCGCCACCGTTGCGGATACCAGGAGGGATTCGTGGGTAAGAACTACATCGACATCGAAGACGAGCGTGGGCAGACGCTGCGCTATCGCAAGCACGTCAACGGCCGCGGCCTGATCGCCAACGGCGCGAAGGTGCACGCCTCGGCGCTGGTCGAAGCGGGCGCGTATGTCGAACCGGGCGCGCAGATCGCCGCGGGTGCTCACATCGGCCGCGGCGCGTGGATCGAACCGGATGCCGTGATCGGGCCGGACGTGGAGATCGCCCCGCACGCGCACATCGGATCGGGCGCCGCGATCGGCCCTCGCGCCAAGATCGGCGTTCGCACCGTGGTCGGCGCGCACGCCCGCGTGGCGGGCGGATCGCTCATCGGCGACGATGAGCAGATCGCCGACGGCGAGCGCGTCGCCACGGATCGCCGAGGCCTTCGCCTGGCCGCCTGAGCTCTCTCACCCTCGGCGGGATACGCTGGCCTGCATGGCCGGACGCGGAACGGGAGGAACGGGCGGGCGACCCGGCAGGCCCGCGCGGCCCTCGGCATCCGCTCGCCGCTCGCCTCAGAAGAGTGGGACGAAGAAGGGCGCTGCCGGCACGGGCGGGGCGCCGAAGGGCGCGAGACCGAGACCGGCAACGTCGACGGCGCCCGAACCTGCGCGCGGCCGCTTCCGCCTCGGCGCGATCGAAGGCGCCACTCCGGGAAAATGGATCGGCACCTGGCGTGAGCGGATGCCGCACGTAGCCCTCGAGCTCGCGCCGTTGAGCATCGCCGACCAACGGCAGGCACTGACGACGGCCACGGTCGACGCGGCTCTCGTGCGCCTGCCGATCGATCGCACCGACCTGCACGTCATCCGCCTGTACGACGAAGTGCCCGTCGTCGTCTGCGCGGCCGACTCCCATCTCACCGCCGCGGACGAGTTGACCCTCGCCGATCTGAGCGGAGAGGTGATCATCGTTCCGCAGCATCCGCCCCTGGAGCTCGAGGTGCCAGGCGGCGAGACCCCTCGCTTCGCTGCGCCGGACACCGTCGCCGACGCCATCGCGATCGCGGCATCCGGCGCGGGAATCGTGATCGTCCCCATGTCGCTGGCGCGGCTGCACCACCGGAAGGATGCCGCGCACCGCCCGCTCACCGACGGACCGACCTCGAGCATCGCTCTGGCGTGGCCGGCCGCTCCGGCGACGGGCCCGGACGCCACGGCCGCTGCGTTCGTCGAGACCTTCATCGGCATCGTCCGCGGGCGCACCGCCAACTCGTCGCGGTGAGCGACGTCACACACCTGCCCCGTCGAAGCACGCCCGCCTAGACTCTCGACATGTCTCCCCTCGTCTACGTGTGCGCCCGCCCGCAGCAGGGTGCGGCAGCGGCCGAGTACGAATCATTCCGTCAGGCGATGCGCCTGGACGAGAACGAGTTGGAACGCTGGGATCTCGTGCGCGACCCGTGGCCCGCCGATGCGGCCCGACGCTGGCGCGGCGCCGTCGTGGGCGGCAGTCCCTTCAACGTGACCGATCCCGAGTCAGCCAAGACCGATGCGCAGCGACGCCTGGAGGGCGACCTCGCCCACCTGGCGCAGGCCGCGGCATCCGGCGAGACCGCCGCACTGTTCACGTGCTACGGCATCGGCGTCGCGACGCGCGCGCTCGGCGGCGAGGTGACCCGGGCGTACCCGGAGGACACCGGACCGACCACGGTCACACTGACCGCGGACGCCCAGCAGGATCGCCTCTTCGGGGGTCTCGCGTCGACGTTCGCGGCACTGACGGCGCACAAGGAAGGCATCGGGCGCCTCCCCGAGGGCGCCGTGCTGCTGGCGACCAACGACGCCTGCCCCGTTCAGGCCTATCGGCTCGGCGAAACGCTCTACGCGACCCAGTTCCACCCCGAACCCACCGGCCGGGCGTTCACCGAGCGCATGGCCGTCTACCGCGACGACGGCTACTTCGCAGCGAACGACTTCGATCGCATCGCCGCGCGGGTGCTCGCCGCGTCTCTCACCGAGCCGGTGCGGATCCTCCGCGCCTTCTCGCAGACGTTCTGAGCGGGCCTCGCCCGCACCCGCACCGTTCAGTCGCCGATCGTCGCGGCCACCGCCCGACGCCGCAGGGCCGCGGCGACGGCGGCGATCAGGATGACCGCGGCCACGATGAAGGCGGCCGTGGCGACCGCCGGCGCGAGCGGCTCACCGCTGCTGCGCGCCACACCGATCCACACGAGCCCCCACGACATCGCGAGCGCCGGAGTGATGCGCCCGCCGGTGCCGAACGCGATCGCGATGCCGACGAGGGCGACCACCACGAGCACGATCACCCCCCAGAGCTGCTGAGCGTCGGCGTCCATCGGCGCGACGACCTCAGCGGCCAGCCACGCCGTGATGTTCGCGACGGTGGCCAGGCTCACCCACCCGAGATGGATGCCGACGGTCGCGTCCATGAACAGGCGATCGCTCCACGTCTCGGCCGGCGTGTGGACGAGGACGCGCAGCGTCGCCCCCAAAGCCACCAGGAGCAGCACGATCGCGAGCACGGTCAGCGGAAGGGTGAGGAACTGTGCCGTCAACAGCCACGCGCCGTTCAGCACGGCGGTGACGGCGATCCACCAGCCGGCGCGGCGCTGACGCTCCCGCGCGCGCTGGCCCGGCAGCGCCTGCCAGATCGTGTACGCGATCATCAGCACGTAGACGACCGACCAGATCGAGAAAGCCGGCGTCGCCGGCGCGAGCACGGTGGCATCGGCATCCAGCGCCCCGCCCTGCAGCTCACGCACATTGGTGCCGCCGAACAGCCCCGTGCCCACCATCGCGGCGATGATCATGAAGACCACCGTGGAGATGACCACGATCTGGCGCAGAAGGTCGGTTCCGGTCGGGCGCGAGTCGTCCATGCCATCGAAGGTATGCACGGATGCCGTCGCGCGCCAGACCCTTGACACGTGCGGCGCCGTCGGGATCAGAGCGACGGCGCCTGCTCCCGCGCACCGACGACAGCGGCGGAATCGGCCGAGAGCACGAGGGGTCCGGCATCCGTGCGCTGTTCGTGCGCCGTCGTCGCGAGCCAGATCTCGCGGCCCACGAGCTCGACGGTCCACGGCTCGGGCGAGAGGTTCACGTACACCGACGCGGTGTCGCGGTGAAGGATCCATCGTCCGTCGCCGACGCTCTCGGCCGCATGGCCCCGTTGGTCGGGATCGGTCAGCTCCGGCCGGGCGAGGATCTCGGGGTCGCGGGAGTGATCGCGCTTGCGACCCAGCTTGGGGGTGGGATCGACGTCCTCATCGGCGAGGGTGGTGTCCGTCATGGGAAACAGTCTAGTTCAGGAACCGGCGTGTTCAGGAACTGTGCGGTTTCGGAACTCGGACTCTAGAGGATCCCCGGGACCGAGCTC
>NZ_BADB01000166.1:0-14352 GCF_000333415.1 Microbacterium sp. B24
CGGCCTGAGCGACGATGTAGTCGTTCTCCTCGGATGCCGTGAGGTAGTCGATCTCGTCGGTGACTTTGCCGTCGACCACACGGCGGTACGGCGTCTCGATGAAGCCGAACGCGTTGATGCGGGCGAAGGAGGCGAGCGAGCCGATCAGACCGATGTTCGGGCCTTCCGGCGTCTCGATCGGGCACATGCGGCCGTAGTGCGACGGGTGGACGTCGCGGACCTCGACGCCGGCGCGCTCACGCGACAGACCGCCGGGACCCAGCGCCGAGAGGCGGCGCTTGTGGGTCAGACCCGCGAGCGGGTTGTTCTGGTCCATGAACTGCGACAGCTGCGACGTGCCGAAGAACTCCTTGATCGCCGCCACGACGGGACGGACGTTGATCAGGGTCTGCGGCGTGATCGCCTCGATGTCCTGCGTGGTCATGCGCTCGCGGACGACGCGCTCCATGCGCGACAGACCGGTGCGGACCTGGTTCTGGATGAGCTCGCCGACGGCGCGGATGCGACGGTTGCCGAAGTTGTCGATGTCGTCGACGTCCAGGCGGATCTCCGCGGGCTGGCCTGCTCGCACGCCCGGGATGGTCGCGTCGCCGTTGTGCAGGGCGACCAGGTACTTGATCGTGGCGACGATGTCGTCGACGGTGAGCACCGAGTCGCTCAGCGGCTTGTCGAGGCCGAGCTTCTGGTTGATCTTGTACCGGCCGACCTTCGCGAGGTCGTAGCGCTTCGGGTTGAAGTAGAAGTTGTCCAGCAGCGCGCGGGCGGCCTCGGCGGCGACCTGCTCGCCCGGACGGAGCTTGCGGTAGATGTCGCGGAGCGCGTCCTCCTTGGTGAGGATCGTGTCCTTGCTCAGCGTGTCGGCGATCGACTCGTAGCCGGCGAACTCCGCGAGGATGTCCTCGCTGGACAGACCGAGCGCCTTCAGGAACACGGTGACGGACTGCTTGCGCTTGCGGTCGATGCGCACGCCGACCTGGTCGCGCTTGTCGATCTCGAACTCGAGCCAGGCGCCGCGGCTGGGGATGACACGGGCCGAGACGATGTCCTTGTCGCTGGTCTTGTCGGGCGTCTTGTCGAAGTAGACACCGGGGCTACGCACCAGCTGCGAGACGACGACGCGCTCGGTGCCGTTGATGATGAACGTGCCCTTGCCGGTCTGCAGGGGGAAGTCGCCCATGAAGACCGTCTGCGTCTTGATCTCACCCGTGAGGTGGTTCATGAACTCGGCCTCGACGTACAGCGGGGCGGCGTAGGTCTTGCCGCGCTCCTTGCACTCCTCGATCGAGTACTTCTCCGGCTCGAGGTAGGGGTTCGTGAAGCTCAGCTGCATCGTCTCGCCGAGGTCCTCGATGGGCGAGATCTCCTCGAAGATCTCCTCGAGGCCGCTGGTCTCGGGCACATCGGTGCGACCGGCGGCCTTCGCCTCTGCGACACGGGCCTTCCAGGCGTCGTTGCCGACGAGCCAGTCGAAGGACTCCGTCTGCAGCGCGAGAAGGTCGGGGACCGTCAGCGTGTCGGAGATCTTGGCGAACGACAGGCGCGAAGCGCCGCGGCCGTTCTTGGGGGTGGTGGTGGAATTGGTTGCGTTGCGCGCAGCAGCCAAGGGGATTACCTCCATGAGCCCGGGCAGGGGCTGGTTTCCTTGTCGTCAGGTGGAGTGCTCCGTTCCACTCCTGCGCGAGCGCCCCCATGATCCGGGGCACATTGTCAACGCAGGCACAAGCCGACCACCATATGAGGGCATGGGGGAAGGGAGCGCAACTACCCACTATAGTCCGCACGACGCGCCATGTCCAGTCGATTCTTGACGAGCTTCCCCGGCTGCGGTATAAACGCGCGGACGTGCTCTTAGGAAGGACCGGACGACGCCGCGCCGACGCGGCGGAAGCGCAGGCGCGTGCCCGGCCGCGCCTGACCGAGGAGATCGCGATCGGCATCCGTGACCACGGCGACGACCGGGTAGCCGCCGGTGACCGGGCCGTCCGGGCCGAGGATGACGGGATGTCCGTCCGGCGGCACCTGGATCGCACCGGGCAGCATGCCCTCGCTCGCCAGCTCCGAGACATCGGCGCGCTCCAGCGCCGGGCCCTCCAGGCGGATGCCCACCCGGTCGGCCTGCGTGGACACCGTCCAGACCTCCGCGAACAACGGCTCCACCGTGGCGAACCGGTCGGCGCGCGGGCCCGGCGCCACCGCGATCTCGAGCTCCGAGGCGGGTGGCCCCCACGGGCGCACATCGACGGCGGGCACGGGTGCGACGACGTCGCTCCCCACACCGAGCACATCCCCGGCTGCCAACGGCGCCGGGCCGAGCCCCGCGAGGGTGTCCGTCGCCCTCGAGCCGAGAAGTGAGCGCGCGGCCACGCCGCCGCGGATCGCGAGGTAGGCGCGCACACCGTGCGTGAAGGTGTCGATCTCCAGCTCCGCGCCCGCCGGCCAGGGGTGGGCGACGTAGGGGTCGAGCGGCCGGCCGTCGAGACGCATCGTCCCCCACGCACCCGCGAGGGCGAACCAGAGCTCCTCCGCGGATGCCGCGGCATCCCGCACCGCACGGAACCCGCCCATCGTGATCTCGACGCCGGCCGCGGTGGCCGCGGTGCCGACGAGCCGGTTGGCGACCCGCAGCGCCGCCCGGTCGGCCGCCCCGGACAGCGCGACGCCGTCGGCGAGCACGCCGCGCCGGCCCTGGTCCTGTACCGTCGCCGCAGGCCCCGGCGCGCGCACCACGATGCCGTCGCGGGCGCGCGACGACGGCGACACGGCGTGAGGGGCGGCACCGGCCGGGATGTCGACGGCGACCGGGCGCCCCGCCGCCGACGGCGCCGTCGGAACGAAGCGCACATGGTCGCCGGGCCGAAGGAGCGCGGGGGATGCGGCATCGGGGTCGACCAGCACCGCGGGTGTCGTGCCGATCAGCTGCCAACCGCCGGGCGTCGAGCGCGGATACGCCCCCGAGAAACGCCCCGCGAGCGCGACGGCGCCGGCCGGCACCCGTGGCCGCGGACGCGCCCTCCGCGGCACGTCGAAAGGCCACTCGGCGCTCACGAGGTAGCCGAAACCGGGCGCGAACCCCGTGAAGGCGACCGTCCAGTCGGCCGCCGCGTGGCGCGCGGTCAGCTGCGCGACGCCGATGCCGAGCTCGGCGGCGAGCGCATGGAGGTCCTCGCCGTCGTAGACGACGGGGACCTCGACGGTGCGAGCCGGCGGGAGTGCGCCCTGCGCGACGGCCGTGCGGGCCGAGAGTACCCACGTCCGCGCCGACGCGAGCGGCATCACCGTCGGGTCGATGACGACGAGCACCGTCTGCGCCGCCGGCACGAGATCGACGATCCCGGGCCGCCGCGTCGCCACGAGTCGGGCGTGCAGCGCGAGAACCGCCTCGAGGTCGTCCACCTCCGCGAGCAGCGCGCGCTCGCCGAAGGGCCGCACCCGGATGCCGCCGCCGATCACCGCGTCGCCGTGCGTCACCATGGCGCGGCGACGTCGACACCCGCGGCATCCAGCGCCGCGCGCACGGCACGGGCCATGGCGACGGCGCCCGGTGAGTCGCCGTGGACGCAGAGTGATGCCGCACCGGTGGCGACGAGGCTGCCGTCGACGGCTTCGACGACCCCGTCGCGCGCCAGTCGCAGCGCGCGTGCAGCCACCTCGTCGGGGTCGTGCAGGAGCGCCCCGGGGTCGCTCCGCGGCACGAGCCCACCGTCGGGCAGGTAGCCGCGATCGAGGAACGCCTCGCGCACGAACGGGACACCGGCCCGCGAGGCCTCGTCGGCGATGACGCCGTCCAGACCCAGGATCGGAACGGCACGGCCGAGCGCCGCGGCCAGCGCCGCCACGGCATCCACCACCGCGCGGGCGTGCGCGGGGTCGGCGCGGACGGCGTGATAGAGCGCCCCGTGGGGCTTGACGTAGCGGATGTCGGCGCCGACGGCGGCGAGGGTGCCGAGCTGGTCGTCCAGGCTCCGGCGGAGATCGGCTGCGCTCATCGCGAGGGGCGTCCGTCCGAAGCCGGCGCGATCGGGGTAGGAAGGGTGCGCTCCGATCGCGACGCCGGTGCGGGCGGCGCGCTCGACCGCGGCGTGCATCGAGGCCATGTCGCCGGCGTGGCCCCCGCACGCGATCGACGCGCTCGAGATCAGCGCGAACATGGCGTCGTCGTCCGCCGTGGGCAGCCCGCCGACCGTCTCGCCGAGATCGGCGTTGAGATCGATGACCGCCACGATCCGAGCGTACCGGCGGCCGGCCTCCGTCGGTGGGGCTCGGCCGGTCACCCTGCGGTCACCTGACTGCGGCGTGCACAACTCCGCCTCACACGCGCCGACCGCGGCCCCCACACCCGGCAACGCCGATTCAGGCGGAGTTACGCACGCCACGAGCCGGGTGCGGGCGCGCGAGTACCGTGGGAGGCATGGCTCGCGCGCACGTGGAGGACGACGAACCGCAGGCGCGCCTGTCGGACGGCACGATCGCACGGGTCGTGCCGAGCCGCTACGCGGGCGGCTTCGAACTGGATGTCGACGGCACGCCCCAGTCGCACGTCGATCTCGACGACCCGGCGCACCTGCACTTCGAGTACGTGGCGCGGATGGGCGCGGTCATCGACCAGCTCCGGATGCCGGGGCAGCCGCTCACCGCGATCCACCTCGGCGCAGGGGCGCTGACGCTTCCCCGCTACGTCGAGCACACGCGCCCCGGCTCGCGACAGCAGGTGATCGAGCTCGAACAGCCCCTCGTCGATCTCGTGCGCGCTCGCCTGCCGCTGCCGCGCGGCGCGCAGGTGCGGGTGCGCATCGGCGACGCCCGCGACGTCGCCGGTCGCCTTCCCGCGGGGCTGCAGGGCGCCGCCGACCTCGTGGTCTCCGACGTGTTCGCCGGGGCACAGACCCCCGCCCACCTCACCACCGTCGAGTACTTCCGCATCCTCGCCGGGCTCCTCGCTCCCGACGGCGTGCTCCTCGTCAACGTCGCCGACGGGGCGGGACTCGCCTTCGCCCGCCGCGAGGTGGCCACGGTCCGGGAGGTGCTGCCCGAGGTCATCGTGCTCGCGGAGGTGCAGACCCTGAAGGGGCGCCGCTTCGGCAACCTCGTCATCGCGGCATCCCCCTCTCCCCTGCCGGTCGCGTGGCTGCCGCGACTCATGGCCGCGGGCCCGCACCCGGCGAAGGTCGCACAGGGCGCAGAGCTCGACGAGTTCGTGCGCGGCGCCCGCGTGGCGACGGATGCCGACGCGACGGCCTCGCCGAAGCCCGCGGCATCCGTGTTCGAACGCTGAGAATCGGCACCGGCGGCGTGTACAGGCCGCCCCTCCGACGGCCGCGGGTCACACTGGAGGGGTGCGCCTCACCCGGGCGCGTTCGCACGACGAAGGGGGCCTGCCCGTGAGCTACATCAAGGGATACGACCCGCAGACGCTGCGCGAGATCGTGGACCCGCGCGAGTGCCAGGAGCGCCTCGACGAGCTGGGCGACCAGCGCAGCCTTCCGGCTCTGCTCGAGCGGGTGTGGCTGCTGAAGGTGCTCGGCCGGTGGGACGAGTCCCTCGTCGTGTCGGAGCAATCGGTGCGGGTGGCGCGGATGGGCGGGACCCGCAAGGATCTCCTGCGCGCACGGATCCTGCACGCGAGCGTGCTGCAGGTGCGGGGAGCCTACGCCGCGGCGCATCAGGAGCTCACCACGTGCGCCGAAGAGGCCGAAGGCCAGGGCTGGGCCGCCCTGGCGGCGTTCGCTTTCCAGCATCGCGGCAAGGTGAGCTACGACGCGGAGGAGTTCGCCGACGCCCGCGCCGACTTCAAGCGCGCGCTGTTCCTGCGCCAGCAGGCGGGTGCCCCCGAGGAGCAGCTCGAATCGACGCTGCTGGCGATCGAAGCCGCCGACCGTCGTCGCAGCACGGCCGTCGCGAGCTGAGTGTCGGACATCCCTTCTAGCGTGTGCGCATGACCGATCTGGACGTCGTCCGGCGCGAGGCCGAGGCTCTCATCCGCACGCATCTCGACGCGTCGTGGACGTTCGCGTTCGACAACGCGAAGCGGCGCGCGGGGGCCTGCGACTACACGCGCCAGCGCATCACCGTCTCGCGGTATCTCGCCGCCCGCTACGACGACGAGACCAACCGGCAGACGCTGTTGCACGAGGTCGCGCACGCGCTCGCCGGTCCGCGAGCCGGGCACGGCAGCGCGTGGAAGCGCACGGCGCGCCTGCTGGGCTACACCGGCGGCACGACCCACCACGGCGAGACGGCCACCGAGCTGGCGTCCTGGGTCGGCATCTGCCCCCGCGGCCACATCGCCTATCGCCATCGCCGCGCCACCCGACCGACCTCGTGCGCGCGCTGCTCGGCATCCTTCGACGACCGCTACCTCTTCGTCTGGACGAGACGCGAGATCTCGCCGGCCACACGTCGGGCGGCGATGACGCCGCGGGAGAGCGTGGGCGCGTCGCTCTGAGCCCGGCTCGTGCGTGCAGCGAGAACCCTCAGGCGTACGGCACGAAGACGCCGTCGCGCAGCACCGGCGCCGACGACACGGTATCGACCTGGGCGGCGGCGAGCACGTCGTCGCGAAGGCCCCGGTCGATGAGCTCCTGCCCCGAACCGCTGGCGGTGAGCAGGTGCCGCAGCGCGGGACGAAGGCCTCGGAACGCTTCGCCGGCGGCCGCGGCTTCGGGAGAGGTGTGGTCGATGCCGAGCGCTCCGAGGGCGTCGACGATCGCGCCGGCGCCGAGAAGGTCTTCCACCGCGACGCGGAGAGCGGCGCCGGGCTCACGGGATGAGAGCTCACCGGCGGCGATGACGAGGATGCTCGTCCTCGCGGCGCGGCGCTGCTGCTCGGCCATGACGGCGGCGGCCACCGCACGTGCGCTGACGAGCGCCCCCAGAAACACCACCGTTGCGCCGTCGGCGGCACGGGCTGCGACGGCCGCGCCGTTCAGCGACAAGGCGTGGGCGTCGGCATCCAGGGCGACGGTGTCGCCCGCCGCGATACGCCGCGCGACCGTACTCGAGAATCGGAGCACGTCGACGACGACCACGATGTCGGATGCCGCAGCGCGCTCGAGCCCCGACACTCCCCATTCCATGCGCACCTGATAGCGGGACTGATCGAACAGGGAGGACATGTCTCCAGGCTACGGGCAGGCGGATGCGAGACTGGGCACATGCGGATCATGCTGAAGCTCGTCCTCGACTGCGATGCGGATGCCGCGTGGCGAGCGCTGCACTCGCCGCGGGCGGTGGCCGATCTGTACGGCCCCTTCGTGCAACTGGTGCCGATGGCGGCAGAGGGGCTGCCGTCGCGGTTGGAGACGGGCGCCGACGTTCCCGTTCGCATGAGCGTCGCCGGGCGGATCACGCTCGGACAGCAGCTGATCCACGTGAGTGAGCGTCACGTGGACGATGCGAACGGTCCCGTCCGCATCTTCCGCGACAGCGGCATCCCGCTCACCGGCCCTCTCGCGGCCCTCGATGTCTGGGACCACCAGATGGCCGTCTCCCCCGCACCGGGCGATCCGTCGCGAACCCTTTGGCGCGACCGACTCGTCATCGGCGGTGCGGCGGCGGCCGCGCTCTGGCCCGTGCTGTGGGCGACGTGGCAGTGGCGCGGCGCGCGGCTGAAGGCGCTGGCGCCGACCTGGGCGTACGACCCCGACACCGTGCAGAGCGTCCCCGTCGACGCGTCGACGCGCTGACCGCCACCCTTCGGAAAAGCCGGCCGCTCCCGATGCGCCCGGAGACTCATTCGGCGAGGGCCTCCACGGCACTCACCCGTGTCGCCAGCCGCGTCGGTACGACCGTCGCGACGGCAGTCAGCAGTGCCGTCGCCGCCACGACGATGAGCACCGGCATCCACGGCACGGCGGGAGCCACGATCGTCGGCGACGAGAACGACGGTGGCAGCGCGACCGACCCGAGCAGCGACTGCGCCGCCACCCAGCCGTAGGCGACGCCGAGCACCAGACCGAACGCGAGTGCCGTGACCGTCACGTGCACGGCCTCCACCAGCACCACGGTGCGCACCTGCGCCGACGACAACCCCAGCGCACGCAGCAGACCGAGCTCGCGTCGGCGCTGAACGACGCCGATCGTCAGAAGATTGACGAGCCCGACGGCGGCGATCACCGCGGATACCGCCACGAGAGCCATCATGATCGCCGCAAAGGTGTCGAGCACGCGGCTCAGCTCAGCAGGCGGAATGCCGTCGGCGGCCGCGGTCAGCAGGGACTTCACCGACGCGCTCGCGACCGCGAACATCACGACGAGCGTCACCCCCATCACGACGCCGATGGCCATCCGGCTGGCCCGCTCGGGGTAGCGCAGCGCATTCTCGGCCGCCAAGCGCGCGGGCGCCGACCGCCCGAAGGCACGGCCGCTGAGACGCAGCAGCGGCGGCATGACGAGCACGGCGCCCAGCGCGAGAGCGGTGAAGGACAGCACGCCCCCGAAGAAGGCGACGATGACGCCCAGCGGCGATGCGGTCCCGACGACCACGCCGGTGGCGAGCAGGGCTGCGCCGATGGCCCCGAGGGCGGCCGCGACCGCCGTACGCCCGCGCGAACGGGTCTCGTCGCGCGTGCGCGGTGTGGCTCCCCCGAGCGCCTGCAGCGGCGTCACGGCCAGCACGCGGCGCGACCCGCTCCAGGCGCCGGCCCAGGTGGTGATCGCCACGACGGCGGCGGGGACCAGCAGCACCGGCTGCAGCACGGCGTAGCCGACGGTGACGTGCAGCACGGCATCGGCGGCGCGGACGAGCACGGCAGCGACGGCGGCTCCCACGACGAGTCCCGTGGTGGCTCCGATGACGCCGACGCCCCAGCCCTGACGGCCGACGGCGCGGCGCTGCGCCCGCGCTGACGCACCGATCAGCCGCATCAGGGCGATCTGACGGGTGCGACCGGCGACGATGGTCGCGAAGGTGTTGGCCGTCACGATCGCAGCGACGTACACGGCGACGCCGACCAGCAGGACGCTCAGGATGCCGAGGACGATCGCGACCGTCTCACTGTCGCCCAGGTACGGGTCGCTGCGCGCCCAGGTCGCGATGTAGCCGGTGGCGGTCAGCAGCAGCACGCCGAACGCGGAGGAGATGGCGGCGACGAGAATGCTCGCCCCCATGCCGCGCTCGCGCAGCCACCCGCCTCTGGCCGCGTCACGTCGGGAGGACATCGTCGGCGGCGCCGCGCGATCGGCGACCAGGGCGCTCACGCCCTCACCTCCGCGGCCAGCATGAACGCCGCGACCTGCTCGGCGGTCTGCGCGGGCTTGTCGGCGACGACACGGCCGTCACCGAGGAACAGCACGCGATCGGCATGCGCGGCGGCCACGGGGTCGTGCGTCACCATCGCGATGGACTGTCCGTGATCCCGGCTGGCGGCGGCGAGAAGGGAGAGCACCTCGCGGCTCGAGCGCGAGTCGAGGTTGCCGGTCGGCTCGTCGGCGAAGACGAGGTCGGGCGCCGTCGCGAGGGCGCGGGCGATGGCGACGCGCTGCTGTTGGCCGCCGGACAGCTCGTGCGGCCGGTGCTGCAGGCGTGCCCGCAGCCCCAGGGTGTCGATGAGGGCATCGATGCGAGCCCGTTCCAGCGCCGTCGGGCGCCGTCCGTCGAGGTCGAAGGGCAGCATGATGTTGCCGATCGCGTCGAGGGTCGGCACGAGGTTGAACGCCTGGAAGACGAAGCCGATCCGACGCCGGCGAAGAATCGTCAGCTCGAGGTCGGACAGACCCGTGATCTCGGTGTCGCCGATCCACGCCCGACCGCTGGTGGCGCTGTCCAGCCCGGCCATGATGTGCATGAGCGTCGACTTGCCCGAGCCCGAGGGGCCCATGATGGCGGTGAACTCTCCGCGGCGGATGCCGACGGTGACGCCGTCGAGGGCGCGCACCGCGCTCTCCCCGCCGCCGTAGGTCTTGGTGAGGCTCTGCACGCGAGCGGCGAGCCCGAGTTCGGTCGTGGTGATCTGCATGATCTCGACGCTACGGAAGGCGTCTGCAGCCCCGCGTCGGCCTCGCGTCGCGGAGACGTACATCGCAAGGATGATGCGGCGACGACGCGCTCTCAGGCCAAGCCGTGCTCGAACGCGAAGACGACCAGCTGCACGCGGTCACGGAGTCCGAGCTTTCCCAGCACGCGGCTGATGTGTGTCTTCACCGTGGCCTCGGACAGGAACTCGCGCTGGGCGATCTCGGCGTTGGAGAGGCCGCGGGCGGCGAGGGCGAAGATCTCCCGCTCCCGGTCGGTGAGCTCGGCGAACGCCGGCGGTGCGGCACGCAGAGGGGCCGAGAACTGGGCGAACAGCTCACGCGTGGCCGCGGCGGCGATGACCGCCGAGCCCGACTGCACCGTGCGGATGGCCGCGAGGAGGAACTCCGGATCGGCGTCCTTCAGGAGAAAGCCGCTCGCCCCCTGACGAATGGCTCGCGCGGCCGCCTCGTCGAGATCGAAGGTCGTGAGCATGACGATCCGCGGGGGTGCGCTCGCCAGCGTCGTATCGGACAGCAGCTCCGCGGTCGCAGCGAGGCCGTCCATCACCGGCATCCGGATGTCCATGAGCACGACGTCGGGGCGCGTCTGTCGGACGACCCGCACGCCTTCCGCCCCGTCTCCGGCTTCACCGACGACGGTCAGGTCCGGCTGCGAATCGATGACCATGCGGATGCCGGCGCGAAAGAGGGCCTGGTCGTCGACGAGGACGACACGGATCGGCGCGCTCACCGCGCCGCCTCCGGGACGTGCGACCCCGGCAGCGTCGGCCCGGGCACGCGGGATCCCGGCGTCATCGCTTCGGCGGCGATCGGCAGCGAGGCACTCACCACGAAGTCCCGCCCGCGGGGAGCCGCCTCGAGGTTCCCGCCGACGAGTTGTGCACGCTCACGCATGCCGATGAGCCCGTGCCCGCGCGCCTCGCCGTCTGCGCGGTCGCCGTGCGCGCCGGCAAGCGGCGACGGCGGATCGATGGGATTGCTCACGGTCAGCTCCACTCGTCCAGGGTGCCACGCCAGCCGCACGCTCACCTCGGAGCGTGCGCCGTGGCGCAGCGCATTGGTGAGCGCCTCCTGCAGGATGCGGAAGACGGCGAGCTGCACGGCCGAGGGCACCTCGGCGGCCGGCATCGGGTCGACATCGATGCGCAGTGCGACCCCCGCCGCGCGCACCTGCGCGTAGAGCTGTTCCAGGTCGGCGAGCGTCGGCTGTGGTCCTTCGGCCTGCGTGTGCCGCAGCTGCGTCAGCAGCATCCGGACGTCGGACAGTGCGGCGCGGGCCGTGGCCGAGATGGTGCCGAGCGTCGCTGCGGCGACGGCCGGGTCGGATGCCGCCGCGTAGCGCGCGCCGTCGGCCTGAGCGATCACGACCGCGAGCGAGTGGGCGACGACGTCGTGCATGTCGCGGGCGATGCGGGTGCGCTCGGCCTCGGCGACCGCCGTCGCCTCGGCGAGTTCTTGCGCGCGGCGGTTCTCGCGCGCACGCAGCGTGGTGCGCACCAGCGCGCCGGTCGTCCACGACAGCAGCAGAGCGAACGCGGCGGAGGCGAAGGTGGCGACGCTGGCGAACACGTACGTGCCGATGCCGTTCGGCGTGCCCGCTCCGAGCAGGAGCGGCACCACGACGATGTAGGCGGCGATCGCGAACGCACCGACCAGGGATGAGGCGAGCCCGAACCAGAACGTGCGTCGGGCGCCGTATGCGGCGGTGGTGTAGAGCACACCGAAGATCACGACGTTCGCCGGCAGGGGCGGCAGGCCGCTGGCCATCTGCATGATCGCGGCCACCCAGCAGACCGCGAGCGCCAGCTCCGGCGCGAGGCGGCGGATCGCGCCGGCGGCCGAGAAGACCACGGTGAGAACCAGCGCGACGGCGAGCGCCACGCGCGGCGGCAGCACGCCCGAGCTCACCGAGTCCCAGGGGACGAGGGTGGCCAGCACGGCGAACATCGCGAAGACGCCGGCGGCGACGATGTCGACCGTCAGCTGCGTGCGGGTGAGCGTGCGGAACACGCTTCGACGCTACGCGACGGCGCGTGTCGCGGCATCCATCGCGGGATGTATTGCAGTCGGCGGCGCCCGGCGGCGCTAGGACGCGCCGAGCGGGACGATCGGCCGGTGCTCGTAGAACGTCTGGAGGACGACGGTGGTGCGGGTGCGGACGGAGGCCGCGAGGCGGATGTCGCGCACGAGCTCTTCGAGTGCGCGCGGCGAGGCGACGCGGGCGAAGAGCATGTAGCTGGCGTCGCCGGCGATCGAGTGGCAGGCCTCGATGGCGTCGAGGTGCTCGAGCAGCTCGGGCGCGTTGTCGGGCTGGGCGGGATCGAGCGGGGTGATCTCGATGAACGCGGCCAGGGGGCGTCCGGCCGCATCGGCATCGACGAGGGCGCGGTAGCCGGTGATGACCTCGCGGGACTCGAGGCGCTTGAGCCGCGCCTGCACCGCCGAGACCGACAATCCGACGGCGGCGGACAGGTCAGCCAGGGTCATCCGCCCGTCACGGGAGACCTCGGCAACGATTCGACGGTCGACATCATCTTCCACACATGGAAGAATATCCGATGCGAGCCACTCAGGCCGTAAATATTCCTGCCAAACGATCGGAGGTGCCCACCATGTCCCTTCTCACTCCCGCGAAGTCCGTCATCGGAGAGCCCGAGGTCGTCGAAGACGACCGACCGATCACCCAGCTCGTCGAAGACGACCGACCGATCACCCAGCAGCCGGCCTGGCTGGCCCTGAAGGACGCCGTCTCACGACTGCAGCCGCTGCAAGCACCCGACGGCGCGGTGCCCGACCCCGCTCACCGTGATCATGCGACGTCGCTGGTCGCCGTCGTTGCGAAGGCGATCGAGACTCTCGCGCCCCTGTTCCCGCACGACGCCGATTATCTGTCGGCGTGCGTGATCGACCTGCACCGCTGGGCGGACTCCGGTTTCGGCGCACCCGACTTCCTCGACTCCTTGGTCGCCTTCCAGCCGCAGCGCGATCGGGTCGATGGCCTGCGCCATCTCGTCGTCTTTCCGATGTACACGCAGAACGGCTCCCGCGACCGCCACCTGGAGGCGGTGCTCTGCGAGGTGATCTGGCCGGGGTTCATCGCCGAGCTCGAACAGACCTACACCAACGGCCTGTTCGTCTCCCTCCGCCTGCTGGACTTCACGTCCGGCTACGACACGAACTCGGCGGTGCTGTTCCCGGAGACGGTCGCCATGCGCGAGATCCCGGCGTTCACCTGGGGCGCGATCTTCCAGGACCGTGAAGCGGCGCGTTTCCGACGCGTGGTCGCCGCGGCATCCGAGATCACGAAGCTCGATGTGCCGGAGGGCGTCACGCGCCTGCTCGCCGACCAGCGCGTGACCGAGCAGACCTTCGTGATGTGGGACCTGATCCACGACCGCAGCCACATGCGCGGGGATCTGCCGTTCGACCCGTTCATGATCAAGCAGCGCATGCCGTACTTCTTGTACACGCTGGAGGAACTGCGATGCGATCTGACGGCGTACCGGGAGTGCGTCGGCATCGCCGCGCGGCTGAGCGCGCGCGTCGATGAGGGCGACGATCTGACGGATGCCGAGCGGGAGATGCTCGATCACGCGCGACTCGTCCCGTACGCGGTGCTCTTCGACCGGATCTTCCGATTCGCCATCACCGGGTCGCGGGTGCGCAACTACGACGGTCTCGGCGGGCAGCTGCTCTTCGCCTGGCTGCACCAGCGCGGCGTGCTGCACTGGACCGACACCGCTCTCGCCCTCGACTGGGACGAGGTGCCGGCGGCGGTCATCGCCCTCAGCGATGCGATCGACCGGCTGTACTGGGAGTCGATCGACCGACCGAAGGTCGCGCACTGGCTCGCCGCCTACGAGCTCGTGAGCAGCGTCGTGACCCCTCACCCGGCGTCGCTCTGGGCGCGCGGTCTGCCCGACGACGTGCTGGCCGGAGCCCCGAAGGGCTACACCGACGCCGTGCTGGACGACGAGTTCCCTCTGTCGATGTTCTTCGAGGCGCTCGACAAGAAGATGCAGAGCGTCATCGCCTCGACCACGGGCATCACGGGCCGCGATGGGTGACGGCGTGCGCGGGCGCTCGGTCATGATCGCCGGTGCGACGAGCGCGAGCGGGCACGCCGCCGCACGCGCGCTCGTGGCGGCGGGGGCGAACGTCATCGCGGTGGGGCGACGGGCGGACGCTCTGATCCCCCTCCGAGAACTGGGCGCCCGCACCGCCGTGTGCGACCTCGCCGACGAAGCGGAGGTCGCGCGCTTCGCGGCGACGCTCGCGGCGGACGGCGTCCGCCTCGATGGGCTGCTGCACCTCGTCGGCGGCTGGCGCGGCGGTGGAGGGCTGCGCGGTCAGACCGAGGCCGATTACCGAGATCTCGAG
>NZ_BADB01000165.1:0-3881 GCF_000333415.1 Microbacterium sp. B24
GAGCTCGGTCCCGGGGATCCTCTAGAGTCACGAACACGATCACTTGCGTCACGAATCCATTCATCGTCGGAAGCGCCAAGATCGTCAGCTGCATGCTGGTTCCGACGAGGAGGATATTGGCAAGGGTGCCGATGCCCGGCCGTTGGCGCAGCGGAATCCACAGCAGCAGCACGAGCAGGCCGACGAGGTTCGTGATCCATCCGATGCCCACCCCCGTCTGCACCGACAGTCCCTGCGCGAAGACCGTCCAAGGATCCACGCCGATCTGGGCCTGCACCATGACGCCGCAACCAACGCCGTAGAGGATGAGACCGATGAGCAGGCGAGCAAGACGTGCAGTCATGCCGCAATCCAATCTCACAATTGGACATCTACTACCAGTCCAATTCGGATACTGTGGCCACCATGGACTCGAGGATCGGGGCACGGACGTTCGCCGGGATGCTGGGCGGGTGGCGCACGCGGGAGCCGGCGTATGAGGCCCTCGCCGACAGCATCCGTATCCTGTGTCTGGACAACCGCATCGCCGCGCACACCGCTCTTCCCGCCGAACGAGAACTCGCCGCTGCACTCTCGGTGAGCCGAACGACGGTCGCTGCGGCATATCGCAGCCTGCGCGACACCGGTCATATCGCGAGCCTTCGCGGATCGGGAAGCGTGACGACGGCGCGGCCGAGCCGTGACATCGGAGGCGCAGCGGCCACGACCGGCGCCATCGATTTGCAACAGGCCAGTCCCGCCGCGTGGCCGGGGCTCGCCGGCATCATCGCGGAGGCCGCGGCGGATGCCGCACGCATCGTCGCCCGGTCAGGCTATGACATCCGGGGCGCCATCGAACTCCGAGAAGCGATTGCAGACCGATACAGCGCACGCGGCATCCCGACCGACCCGAGCCAGATCGTCGTGACGACAGGTGCGCAGTCGGCGATCCACCTGCTGTCGACCGTCCTCGTCGGTCGTGGGGATCGGGTGGTCATCGAAACGCCGACGTACCCCCATGCGGCCGAGGCGATTCGTGCCGCCGGCGCGCGACTGGTAGCTGTGCCGGTCACGATCGGCGGAGGCTGGGACCTCGATCGCGCGGCTCAAGTGTTCACACGAACGCAGCCACGGATGGCCTATCTGATGCCACGCTTCCAGAACCCGACGGGCCGCTCGATGACGGACGAGGAAGAGGCAGCCTTCGCACACGCTGCCCGCGCCTCGCGCTCCACTCTCGTCATCGACGAGACGACCGCCGATCTGACCATCGACGTTCCCGCCGCATCACCGGCGTTCGGCCACGATGCCGCGGTGCGCGTCGGCTCGCTCGGCAAGATCGTCTGGGGTGGTCTGCGCATCGGGTGGATCCGCGCGGACGGGGAACTCGTGCAGCGAATCGTTGCGGCGCGCCCCGCCAGGGAACTGGGCACACCGGATTTCGAGCAGGCGGTCGCCGCTCGTCTCTTCAGCCACCTGCCGGAGATTCTCACGCAGCGTTCTCTGCTGCTCAGATCGGGCCGAGACGCTCTCGTCGATGCGCTCACCCGCCGCCTGCCGGAGTGGAAGATCCCGCAGGTGCACGGCGGCGTGGCGCTCTGGGTGGAGCTGGATGCGCCTCTGAGCACGGGGCTCGTCCTCGCAGCCCGCGCCCATGGCGTTTCTCTCTCGTCCGGGTCGCGATTCGGGGTCGACGGGACGCACGACCGTCATCTGCGCCTGCCTTTCACGGCACCACCCGAGGAGCTCCGACGCGCCGTCGACACGCTCGCCGACGCGTGGCCCTCGGTGCGAGCCGCCGCGCCCGTGCACGGCGGCGAGATCCTCGACGCGGTGGTGTGACGAGCGCGGCTTGCTCGCTCGTCAGCGCAGATACGCCAGGCACTCGACCGCCTCGTCGAGCCTGCAGAACGAGCCCAGCTCGCGCATTCTGGCTCGGGCGAGTTCGAAGCGCTCCGCGTGAAAACGCGTCCCCTGCGCCGACTGCTCGCGCCGGACGTGTCCGATCACGACGCCGCGCCTGTCGATGACCCTCCACCGACGGTCGGACACCGCCCGCAAGGAACACCCGCGCACGGACCGAGGTAGGGCCGTTGCCGCACTGATCATGTCGCCACTCCCGTCACCATCACGTCACCGCCACGTCACCGTCACTGACACCGCTACTTTCGAAGATACGTTCACCCTCCGACATCGGCGGCACCCCCGTGCCCCGCCGACGGACGACCGATCGACACCTCCTCCCCACCTCTGCGCTTCGGCGCCGTCTCCACAATCTGCTCGCGCCTCGCGTCGACGCTCTGCGGCGAGAAGGACGCTGGGGGTGCCGCGGCGCACGAAGGGTACGCCGGTCGCGGCGCCAGCCGGATCGTCCGGGCATCGAAGACAAGGAGAGTCATCATGAGCGATCGCATCACCGTCATCGGCAACGTCGCGTCCCAGCCCGAGCGTCGGGAACTGCCGGGCGGCATCCCCGCCATCAGTTTTCGACTCGCGAGCAGCGAACGACGCCTCGAGAACGGTCAGTGGGTCGACAGTCACACCAATTGGTACTGGGTGTCGGCATACAGGAAGCTGGCCGATCACGCCCTGGCATCGTTGGAGAAGGGGCAGCGGGTCATCGTCACCGGACGGTTCCGCGTCAAGCAATGGGAGTCGGGAGGAAAGAGCGGATCCTCCGCCGAGATCGACGCCGAAGGACTCGGCCACGACCTCATGTTCGGCACCACGAGCTTCCAGAAGGGAACCACACCGTCGGCGTCGGCTACTGTGGCGCAGAGCACGGGGTGGGCCGTGCCCGGCGACGGCCCCTCCGACATTCCACAGAGCACGGAGGCTTCCAGCGACGCGGCCTCCTCACCCGAAGAACCGGATGTCGCCCTCGTCAGCGCCAGCGGGTGGGCCACAGCGGGCGAGGACACAACCCCGTTCTGACGCCGCCTAGACTCGTGACGTGCGAAACGTCGGTCAGCGTGCGGTCCCTTTCTCCCTCGCCGCATGCGTCGGCGTGGTCCTCATGCTCAGCGGCTGCACCACCGCAGCCCCCACCCCGACACCCACACTGTCGGTGTCCCTCACGCCCACGGCGACACCCACACCGACTCCGACGGGACCAGCGCTGATGCCGAACGGCTCTGCCACCCAGAACCTGCCCTACTTCACGTCGATCGTCGACGCGGTGGCGTCCGGTCCACAGGCGGCGCAGGGGCGGGCATACATCGACGCGCTCACTGCGGGCGGCTTCGACAAGTCGGCCATGGAAGTCACGCAGGACCTGACGACGGTCGGAAATCAGGCCGACTCGATCCAGTTCTCCGTCAAGTGGAAGGGCGAGTGCCTGGTCGGACAGGTCGGCCCGTCGGTACCCGGCCCGCAGGCACGCGTGCTTCCGCTCGTGCCGGAGGGCACGTGCCTGGTTGGACAGACACGCCCGATCGACTGGTGACCGGGCGCCCGCACACCGTGGAGGTCACCACGGCCGCGTAGACTTGGGCCGTTATGGCCGAATACATCTAGCATGACCTATTACCAACGGGCGTGTCGGCGACAAGCAAAAGCCCCCACCCTCCAAGAGGAGAGCGGGGGCTTTCGAGTTTCCGGCGACTTAGCGCGGCGTGCGGAGGATGATGACCGTGCGCTTGCCAGTCAGCCAAGTGCCGCTTGAGGTGGACGACACGACTTCCCAGCCCTTGCGGATCAGCTTCTCAGCCTGGCGCTCGGTGCGGACGGTCTTGGTCTTGAACTGGTCAGCCATGCGGTGCGGTCCTTTCGGTGTTCGGTCGATGCTATCGCGCCGAGCGCCTTACGCGTCGAGCACGTAGGCGCGCGGCGATATGGGGGAGGAGGAGCGCTCCCCAGGCCAGGCCCGCGAGGGGACTCTAGAGGATCCCCGGGACCGAGCT
>NZ_BADB01000164.1:0-2507 GCF_000333415.1 Microbacterium sp. B24
GGGCTTGGGAAGCTGCCGACCGTTGTCACCGGCAGCAGAGGAGCTGAATGGACGGTGCCGTCGCCCGTCATGCGACGGGTTCCGCCACGCCGGCGATCCACTGTTCCAGGGTCTGGAGGTGGGGCTTCACGAAGTACTCCTCGGCGTAGCGGCCCTGGGTGACGGCCAGCTGGCTGCGCTCCTCACGGTCGTAGTCGATCTCGGTGCGGACGAAGTCGACATGGTCCAGGGTGGGACGGTAGACCTCGCCGGCGGGGGTGAGTGCGTTGTACACCTCGGGACGATAGATCTTCTGGAACGTCTCCATCGTCGCGATCGTGCCGATCAGTTGCAGATCGGAGAAGTCGTTCAGCAGGTCGCCGCGGAAGTAGAACGCCAGTGGTGCGACGGAGCCGCGCGGCATGAAGTAGCGCACCTGCAGACCCATCCGGGCGAAGTAATCGTCGGTGAGAGAGAAGGCATCCTGAACGTACTCGGTGCCGAGTACCGGGTGCACGAGGCCCGTGCGGCGGTACGTGCGGCTTGTCGACACGCTGATGCAGATCACCGGGGAGCCCGCGAAGCGCTGCCGGTAGGCATCCGACGCCAAGAACCGTTGGAAGAGCTCACCGTGCAGGATGCCGAAATCCTCCGGAACGGTGAACGTCCCCGCGGCAGCTGTCGCTGCCGGCAGCACGACGCTGAAATCGTAGTCGCGCAGATATGAGGAGAAGTTGTTCCCGACGATGCCGCGGTGGCGCTCACCCGTGCGGTGATCGAGGATGCCGACGTCGAGAACCTCGATGATGGGGAAGCGCTCGGCCTCGGCCGTGTCGTCGAATTGAAGCTGCACCGTGACGATGTCGAGTTCGACCCGATAGCGCTCGGCGCCCTGATCGTCGCCGGCGGCGAGCTCGTTGAACCGACGGTCGATCATCGCGAGCGCGTTGCGGAGGTTCTGGCGCCGCCCGGCGCCACGCGCCAGATTCGCGAAGTTCGTCGTCACACGCGAATGCGCGGCGGGTGCGTAGTCCTCGTCGAAACGAGTGGTCGTGATGCTGAAAGCGATGTCGTTCGCCATGCGAGGGCCAATCCTGGGCAGGGGCCGGTACGGCCGCGAATGATGCTGATCCGAGCATGCGGGACGAGCGCTGTCATCGAGTAATGCGCTCAAACTATGCACCCATATAGTCTGTGGCTATGTCTCGACCCCCGATGGGAATCACGCTGCAACAGCTCCAGTACTTCATCGAGGTCGCTGCGGAGGGGTCGATCAGTGCTGCGGCCGACCTGCTGTTCGTGTCGCAGCCGACGATGTCCGCTGCGATGCGCGACCTCGAGAAGAAGATCGGACGCGACCTGCTGCTGCGATCCGCGCGCGGAGTGAGCCTGACCACCGACGGCATCGAGTTCCTCGGATACGCCCGCCAGGTCGTCGAGCAGGCTGCACTGCTCGAACAGCGCTACCTCGGCACTGCTCCCTCGCGGCGCCTGCTGGGCGTCTCCACCCAGCACTACTCTTTCGCCGTCGACGCGTTCGTCCGCATGGTCAGAGCAAGTGATGCCGCCGAGTACGAGTTCTCGCTGCGGGAGACGCGCACCTTCGACATCATCGAGGATGTGCGCACGCTGCGCAGCGAACTCGGCATCCTGTTTCGCAATGAGTTCAACCGCAACGTCATCGGAAAGCTCCTGCGCGACTCGGGGCTGGCATTTCACACGCTCTTCGTCGCCGCACCCCACGTCTTCGTCTCGCGCCGAAACCCGCTCTCGCTGCAGCGGAGCGTGAGTCTCGAAGACCTCTCATCGTTGCCTCGACTCACGTTCGATCAGGGTGCGAACAACTCGTTCTACTTCGCCGAAGAGATCCTGTCGACGCTGTCGAGCTCGCGCGAGATCCGCGTCTCGGATCGCGCCACGATCTTCAACCTGATGATCGGCTTGAACGGTTACACCATCTCGACGGGCATCATCAGCGACGACCTCGATCCCGAGATCGTGGCCGTTGCGCTCGACGTCGACGAGCAGATCGAGATCGGATGGATCGGGCGCACGGCGGTGCCGTTGACCGACCAGGCCCAGCGCTACCTCACCGAACTGCGCCAGGTGGTGGCCGGCTTCGGAGTGTCGCTCGTCGGATGACGGTGAGCCGACCCCTCGATAGTTCCGCCGCGAGCGCGTACCGTCGGCGGTGACGAGAGGAGTCATCATGACCTCGGCATCATCCACCTTGTGGGTCGCATACGGCACTGACGGCAACGTCGTCGGCACGGTGAGAAAGAGCGAGGAGGGCTACACGCCCACGGTCGCCGGCGCCACCGCGAGTGTCGGCACGTATCCGTCCATGGAGGTCGCGAAAAGCGCCCTCCACAGCCACCTTGCTCCCGGGTCCGACTGGCCGCAGTTCCGCCAGCACTAGGCGCTCTGCTGCGCAGCCCGCACCGCCACGGGGCGCGTCCCTGCGCGATCGGATCAGCCCACGCGCGGGGCGCCCGCCGCCGCGACCGGGTCTCGACCGGGGTCGACCT
>NZ_BADB01000163.1:0-14524 GCF_000333415.1 Microbacterium sp. B24
GATTCGAGCTCGGACCCGGGGATCCTCTAGAGTCTCTGTGGTGGAGCAAGCCCGATGATCGAGACGCCGTCGTCCTGCCCGACGGCGAGCACCATGCGAGCGTGGACACCGTGGATTGGCTGCGCTTGCGGGGCGCCCGCGTGCGCGCGGTCGCTCTCGATTCAGTCGGGCACATTCCTCTCGACCGATTCCGAACGGCGCTGAGCGCCCCCGACCCCGCGGCCCTGGCGACCGCGCTGGTCGCCAACAACGAGGTGGGTACGGTCCAGGATGCCGCTCAGCTGGCGGCATCCGCCGCGGCCGCCGACGTGCCGCTGCACCTCGACGCCGTCGCGGCGATGGGTCACCTGCCGGTGTCCTTCTCCACGTGGCGCGGCGATGCCCCACCGGGCGCCGGTCTGGTGGCCCTCAGCATCTCGGGGCACAAGGTCGGTGCTCCCGTCGGAACGGGCGCCGTCGTCGTCTCACGCCATGCCCGTATCGCAGCGCTGCTGCACGGCGGAGGCCAGCAACGCGGACTGCGCTCAGGCACGCCGGACATCGCCGGAGCCGCGGCGCTCGCCGTCGCCCTCGAAGACGCCGAGACCGAACGCGTCAGCGAACAGACACGGCTGGCGGCGCTGGGAGATCGGCTGCTGTCCGGCATCCGGGCCGCGATCCCGCAGGCCGAGTTACTGGGCGATGCCCGAGATCGCCTGGCAGGCAATGTGCACGTCCATCTGCCGGGCGCGATGGGGGAGACGTTGCTGTTCCTCCTCGATCAGGAAGGGATCTCGGTCTCGACCGGGTCTGCGTGCCAGGCCGGTGTCGCTGAACCCTCGCACGTCGTCCTCGCTCTGGGGCGCGACGAGGCCGTCGCGCGCTCGGTGCTGCGGATCACCCTCGGCCGCACCACCGCGCCGAGTGATGTCGATGCTCTGATCGCGGCGCTTCCGCTGGCCTATGCCCGGGCAACCAGTGCCGCCCGGCCGCGAGGACTCGGAGCCGCGGGCGTGCAGCCCTCGTAGACTGGAGCGATGCGTATCCTGGCGGCCATGAGCGGCGGCGTCGATTCCGCCGTGGCCGCTGCGCGCGCCGTGGATGCCGGTCACGACGTCGTCGGCGTCCATCTCGCCCTCTCGCGTGCCGGTGGCACCCTGCGAACGGGAAGCCGCGGCTGCTGCACGATCGAAGACGCGATGGATGCGCGCCGGGCGGCCGATCGGCTCGGCATCCCCTTCTACGTCTGGGATTTCTCCGAGCGGTTCCGCGACGACGTCATCGACGATTTCATCGCCGAGTATCGCGCGGGTCGGACGCCGAACCCGTGCATGCGCTGCAACGAGAAGATCAAATTCGCAGCTCTGCTCGAGCGTGCGCTCGAGCTCGGCTTCGACGCGGTGTGCACCGGTCACTACGCGATGATCGTCGATACACCCGACGGACGCGAACTGCACCGGGCGAGCGACGAGGCCAAGGATCAGTCCTACGTCTTGGGGGTGCTGACGGCCTCACAGCTGGCCCACACCTACTTTCCGCTGGGGTCGACCCCCTCCAAGGCCCTCGTGCGTGCCGAAGCAGCAGAGCGCGGCCTGACGGTCGCCCAGAAGCCCGACAGCCACGACATCTGCTTCATCCCCGACGGCGATACCCGCGGGTGGCTGGCCGAAAAGGTCGGCACCGCGCACGGCGACATCATCGACCGTGACGGCGCGGTCGTGGGAAGCCACGACGGCGCGCACGGGTACACGGTCGGACAGCGTCGCGGTCTGCAGCTGGGCGTTCCCGCGTCCGATGGCAAGCCGCGATTCGTCCTCGAGGTCCGTCCCGTCTCGAACACGGTCGTCGTCGGTCCGAAGGAGGCGCTGGCCACGGCGGAGATCTCAGGCTCTCGCCACAGCTGGGCCGGCCGAGCGCCGCAGGATGCCGAGTTCCCCTGCCAGGTGCAGATCCGCGCCCACGCCGACCCCGTGAGGGCGTCGGCCGTGGTCCGCGACGGCATCGTCACGGTGCGCCCAGATGCCCCCTTCGACGGCGTCGCGCCGGGTCAGACCGCGGTGCTCTACGACGGCACGCGGGTGATCGGGCAATTCACGGTCGACCGCACGGTCTCGGCCGTCCCCATCGCGGGTTGAGCTCGACCCCCGTCAGCGTGCGACCGCCGGCACCGGGCCACGCGCGGCGCGCAAGGAGCAGGGCGATGTCGGCCGCCCCACCTACACTGGCCGGGTGACGGATGATGAAGTCTCCCTTCCGACGAACCTCGACGACGCCCGCCTCGACGCGGAGCGATTGACCGACCTCATCCTCGGCGCCCGCGACGCGTACTACGGGCGCGACGCCGAGATCGTCGACGACGCGACCTACGACGGGTGGATGCGGCGGCTCGAAGCAGTGGAGCGCGCCTTCCCCGAGGTGCAGGGACAGGATTCGCCGACGCAGTCGGTGGGCGCGGCGCAGAGCTCGATGTTCGCGCCCGTCGAACACGCCGAGCGCATGCTCAGCCTCGACAACGTCTTCAGCGCGGACGAGCTGCGAGACTGGTGCACGAAGACATCGGCTGCCGCGGGACGACACGTCCGTTGGCTGCTGGAGCTGAAGATCGACGGCCTGGCCATCAATCTCCGCTACGAGCACGGCGTTCTCGTGTCGGCCGCCACCCGCGGCGACGGACGAGTGGGCGAGGACGTCACCGTCAATGCGCTCCAGGTCGCGGGCATTCCTGCACGACTCGCGGGTGAAGGGCATCCTCCGATCGTGGAGGTGCGCGGCGAGGTCTACATCCCCGTCGCGGCCTTCGACGAACTCAACGCTCTCCAGGCCCGGTTGCGCGAGCGTGTCATCACGGACGGTCGTGAGCGCGGAGGCGACGAGGAGAAGCTCACCCGAAGCGCCGCCCGCCGATTCCCGGCATTCGCGAACCCGCGAAACGCGGCCAGCGGCGGCCTTCGCCAGCAACTCGACAAGAAGAGCGGCATGGAGCTCGAAGCCGGACGCGCCCGGCTCGCATCGCTGCGGCTGCTCGTCCATGGGATCGGGGCATGGCCGGAGCCGCCCGTGTCCTCGCAGAGCGAGGTCTACGCACTGCTCGCGACGTGGGGGCTGCCGACGAGCACGTCTTTCCGCACCGCAGACGACATCGACGGCGTGGCGGCGTTCGTCGCGTACTACGGCGAGCATCGCCACGACGTCGAGCACGAGATCGACGGCGTCGTGGTCAAGGTCGACGAGCTGGCCTTGCACGGTGAGCTGGGCGCGACCAGTCGTGCCCCGCGATGGGCCATCGCGTACAAGTACCCGCCGGAACAGGTCAACACGAAGCTGCTCGACATCGTCGTCTCGGTCGGCCGCACCGGCCGGGCGACACCCTTCGCCGTGATGGCTCCCGCCCGCGTCGCGGGCTCGGTCGTCCGGCAGGCGACGCTTCACAACCAGGACGTCGTCGTGTCCAAGGGAGTTCTCATCGGTGACACCGTCGTGCTGCGCAAAGCCGGCGATGTCATTCCCGAGGTGCTCGGTCCCGTGGTCGAGCTGCGCGACGGCACGGAGCGGGCATTCGTCATGCCGACCCGGTGCCCGGAATGCGGCTCCACGCTGGCACCCGCGAAAGACGGCGACATCGACCTGCGCTGCCCCAACACGCGCGCCTGTCCCGCCCAGGTTCGGGGCCGCGTCGAGCACATCGGCTCCCGTGGCGCCCTCGACATCGAAGCCCTCGGCGAGGTCACCGCAGCGGCCTTGACGCAGCCGTCGGTTCCCGCCGTGCCCCCGCTGATCACCGAGGCCGGTCTGTTCGACCTCACACTCGAACAGCTCGTCCCGATCGAGGTGATCGTCCGCGACAGCGAAACAGGGGAGGCCAAACTCGATGACGACAGCGGCGAACCGATCACCCGCGCGCCCTTCCGTCGCCAACCCTCGTCGGCGGAGAAGAAGGAGGGACTCACAGGTCCCCAGCCGTCGGCCCAGGCGCTCACCCTTCTCGAGGAACTCGAGAAGGCCAAGACGAAGGACCTGTGGCGGTTTCTGGTCGCGTTGAACATCCGCCACGTCGGCCCGGTCGCCGCGCGGGCACTAGCGCAGTGGTTCGGTTCGCTGGACGCGATCCGCGCGGCCGAGCGCGACGCTCTCGCCGACGTCGACGGCGTCGGCGGCATCATCGCGGACTCGCTCCTGGAATGGTTCGCCGTCGACTGGCATCAGGAGATCGTGGAACGCTGGGCGGCGGCGGGCGCGGTCTTGGAGATTCCAGGTCACCCCGGCCCGGGAGCTGCCGTCGCCGCCGGCGGCGTGCTCGAGGGTGTCACGGTCGTTGCGACCGGCACGCTGGAGGGCTACACCCGAGAGGGCGCGCAGGAGGCGATCATTGCCGCTGGCGGGAAAGCAGCCTCGTCCGTGTCGAAGAAGACCGACTTCGTCGCCGCAGGCCCGGGCGCGGGCTCGAAACTCACCAAGGCGGAGGAACTCGGCATCCGCATCATCGATGCCGCGCAGTTTCGCATCCTCGTCGAGCAGGGGCCCGCCGCGCTCGGGGCACTTGATCCCGACGCGGGCTGATCGGCTCAGTCTCCTCCGGGATGCGTGAGCTCGAGCAAGGACTCACGCACCTGGCGACGCAGCACCTTTCCGATCAGCGACTTCGGCAGTTCGTCGACGATGAAGATCCGGCGGGGGACCTTGTAGGGCGTGAGGATGCTGCGGGCGTAGTCCCGGATGGAGTCCGTGTCGACGTCGGCTCCGGACCCGTCGAGCACCACGGCGGCGACGACCTCTTCGCCCGAATGCTCGCTGGGCAGGCCCACGACAGCGGCATCCACCACGCGCGGGTGCTGCCTCAGTGCGTTCTCGACTTCGGTGGGCGCCACATTGAACCCGCCGGTGATGATGAGCTCCTTGATGCGATCCACGATGCGCACGAACCCCTCGTCGTCGATCTGGACGATGTCGCCGGTGCGGAACCACCCGTCCACGAAGACCTCCTCGGTGGCCTCCGGCTTGCCGTAGTAGCCCTGGAAGACCTGCGGGCCCCGCACGATCAGTTCGCCCCGCTCACCGGAGGGCATGTCCACGGTGGGATCGTCCGGATCGACCACGCGACACTCGGTGCCGGGGAGGGGGAGTCCGACCGTTCCCGCCTTGCGATTGTCGGCGACCGGGTTCGCCATGAGAACCGGCGAGCACTCGGACAGCCCGTAGCCCTCGACGAGGTAGCCACCCGTCGCCCGCTCGAACGGCACGACGAGATCATGCGGCAACGCCATCGCTCCGGAGATGGCGACCTCCGTGCCGGCCAAGGAGACGCCCTCGGCGCGCGCCGCGGCGAGCAGTCGATCGGCGATCGGCGGCACCAGCGGCAAGAACGTCGCCGGGTGCTTCTTCGTCACTTCGAGGACCATCGCGGGTTCGAAGCGGGGAAACAGCACCAGACGGGCACCCATCGACATCGCGAAAGTGAGGCACAGGGTCAGCCCGTAGGCGTGGAACATCGGCAGCACCGCGTACACGACGCATCCCTTGCCGCGCTGGATCGACGGGACCCACGCTTGAGCCTGCCGGGCGTTGGCCAGGAGGTTGCGGTGGGTGAGCACCGCGCCTTTCGGCGTTCCCGTCGTTCCGCTCGTGTACTGGATGATGGCGACGTCGTCGGTGACCGGACCGGGGAAGGATGCCGCCAGTGCTTCGCTGCGTGCCAGGTGTTCCCAGGGCACGGCGTGCGACACGCGCGTGGTGAGCGCGTCGCGCGACTGACGGGCCTTCGCGAGGGGAAGCCGCAGCGCGAGACGCAGCGAGAGCGGCATGGCGGTCGTGATGTCGACGCTGACCAGCGTGGTGACGGCGAGATCGGCGGGGAACGCTTGCACGGTGGCGGCGACCTTGCTCCAGACGATGGCCGTGCGCGCCCCGTGGTCTTCGAACTGCTTGCGCAGCTCCCGTGGAGTGTAGAGCGGATTGTGCTCCACCGCGATGGCGCCGAGGCGCAGAATCGCGTAGAAGGCGATGATGTGCTGGGGACAGTTGGGCAGTACGATCGCGACCGTGTCGCCTTTGCCGACCCCACGCTCTCGGAGACCCGCCGCCACGCGGTCGATCGCCTCGACGAGGTCGCGGTACGAGGTCGTGCGACCGAAGAATTGCAGCGCCGGCGCATCCGGGTAGTCACGCGCCGATGCCGTGACGATGTCGAGGAGCGAGCCGGTGACCGGTTCGAGATCATCGGGGACTCCGGCGGCGTAGCTGGCGATCCACGGGCGGGGCGGGTCGTACGGGGCAGCGGCACTCACGCGGGCCAGCCTATCGGCCGTGAGAAGCGGGCCGAAGGGGGCCGACTAGAATCGACGGGTGTCTGAAATCACCCCTGAACTCGTTCGCCATCTCGGCGTTCTGGCCCGGATTCAGCTCGACGAGCACGAGGTGCAGCGCCTGACGGGGCAGCTCTCGGTGATCGTCGACAACATCGCGAAGGTGTCCGAGGTGGCAACGCCCGACGTCCCCGCGACGAGCCATCCCCTCCCGCTCGAGAACGTCTTCCGTCCCGACGTCGTCGGCCAGATGCTGACGGTGGAGCAGGTGCTGCAGAACGCGCCAGACGCCGCCGACGGGCGCTTCCGTGTCACGGCGATTCTGGGGGAGGAGCAGTGACCGATCTCACACGGCTGAACGCCGCAGACCTGGCCGCACGACTGGCCTCCGGTGACGTGTCCAGCGTCGAAGCGACGCAGGCCCACCTCGACCGGATCGCCGCCGTCGACGGCGATGTGCACGCCTTCCTGCACGTGAGTGACCACGCCCTCGAGGTTGCCGCCGACATCGATCGCCGCCGCGCCGCCGGTGAAGCCCTGGGCGAGCTCGCGGGAGTTCCCCTCGCGATCAAGGACGTGCTCGTCACGACAGACATGCCCTCTACGAGCGGCTCGAAGATCCTGGAGGGATTCCTGTCGCCCTACGACGCCACCGTCGTCGCGCGTTCGCGCGCCGCCGGCCTGGTGCCCCTGGGGAAGACGAACATGGATGAGTTCGCCATGGGATCGTCGACGGAGCATTCGGCGTACGGTCCCACGCACAACCCGTGGGACCTCGATCGCATCCCCGGAGGCTCCGGGGGCGGATCGGCGGCCGCCGTCGCCGCCTTCGAGGCTCCGCTGGCTCTCGGCTCGGACACGGGCGGATCGATCCGCCAGCCGGCGCACGTCACGGGAACCGTCGGCATGAAGCCGACCTACGGCGGGGTGAGCCGGTTCGGCGCCATCGCGCTGGCGTCCTCACTCGACCAGGTCGGTCCGGTCTCGCGCACCGTGCTCGACTCGGCGCTCCTGCACGACGTCATCGGCGGCCACGACCCGCACGACGCGACGTCGCTGACCGACAGCTGGCCCTCCTTTGCGGCGGCCGCACGCGAAGGCGCCGCCGGCGCCGGTCTTGCGGGGCTGAAGGTCGGCGTGATTCGCGAGCTGCCCGACAGCGGCTTCCAGGCCGGCGTGTCGGCACCGTTCCGCGCGGCGCTGGCGCTCCTCGAAGCGCAGGGCGCGGAGATCGTTGAGGTCAGCGCCCCGCACTTCGAGTACGGCGTCGCCGCGTATTACCTGATCCTTCCCGCGGAGGCGTCGAGCAACCTCGCCAAATTCGACTCCGTCCGTTTCGGCCTGCGAGTCGACGTCCCGGGCGGCACGGTCGAAGACGTCATGGCTGCCACTCGAGACGCCGGCTTCGGCGAGGAGGTGAAGCGTCGCATCATTCTCGGCACCTACGCGCTGTCGGCCGGATACTACGATGCCTACTACGGCAGCGCCCAGAAGGTGCGTACGCTCATCCAGCGCGACTTCGACGCGGCGTTCGCTCAGGTCGATGTCATCGCGACGCCGTCGGCTCCCACCACTGCGTTCAAGCTCGGCGAGAAGATCGATGACCCGCTGCAGATGTACCTCAACGATGTCACCACGATTCCGGTGAACCTGGCCGGCGTCCCCGGCATTTCGATTCCGTCGGGTCTGGCAGAGGAGGACGGGCTGCCCGTCGGCATCCAGTTCATCGCGCCGGCGCGGGAGGACGCCCGTCTGTACCGAGTCGGCGCCGCTGCCGAGGCATTGCTCGTCGATTCGTGGGGTGGTCCTCTGCTGGACCGTGCCCCGCTTCTGGGAGGGAACCGCTGATGGCCACGGCCGCACTGATGGACTTCGACGAGGCACTGAAGCTCTACGAGCCCGTGCTCGGCTTCGAGGTGCACGTCGAACTCAACACCGAGACGAAGATGTTCTCGCCCGCGGGAAATCCGGCGCACGCTTCGAACCACGATGCCGCCCCCAACACCCTCGTGGCGCCAGTCGACATGGGCCTTCCGGGGTCGCTGCCGGTGGTCAACGAGACGGCGGTGCGGTTCTCGATCAGCCTCGGGCTCGCCCTCGGGTGCCAGATCGCGCCATCGAGCCGCTTCGCGCGCAAGAACTACTTCTACCCCGACCTCGGCAAGAACTACCAGATCTCGCAGTACGACGAGCCCATCGCCTTCGAGGGCCAGATCGAGGTGGAACTGACCGACGGGACGGTCTTCGAGGTGCCCATCGAGCGGGCGCATATGGAGGAGGATGCCGGCAAGCTCACGCACGTCGGCGGCTCCACCGGCCGCATTCAGGGCGCGGAGTACTCGCTCGTGGATTACAACCGCGCCGGCGTCCCGCTCGTCGAGATCGTGACCAAGCCGATCTTCGGCGCGGAACACCGTGCACCCGAGCTGGCCGCCGCGTACGTGCGGGCGATTCGCGACGTGGTGCTCTCGCTCGGCATCTCTGAGGCGCGCATGGAACGCGGAAACCTCCGCTGCGATGCGAACGTGTCCCTGCGCCCGCGCGGGCAGGAGAAGCTCGGCACGCGCACCGAGACGAAGAACGTCAACTCGATGCGCTCGGTCGAACGCGCCGTGCGTTACGAGATCCAGCGTCAAGCGGCGATCCTCGCCGCCGGCGGGACGATCACGCAGGAGACGCGACACTGGCACGAAGACACCGGGACGACCTCTCCGGGGCGTCCGAAGTCGGATGCCGACGACTACCGTTACTTCCCGGAGCCCGACCTCCTGCCCGTCGCGCCGTCCTCCGCGCTGGTCGAGTCGTTGCGTGCTGCTCTTCCGGAGCCGCCCGCCGCGCGTCGGCGACGTCTGAAGGCCGAGTGGGGCTTCGCCGACATCGATTTCCAGGGAATCGTGAATGCGGGCCTGCTCGCCGAGGTGGACGCGACCGTCGCAGCGGGCGCTGCGCCTGCGGCCGCGCGCAAGTGGTGGATGAGCGAGATCTCTCGCATCGCCAACGCTCAAGGAGTCGAAGCTTCATCGCTCGTCACCCCCGCATCGGTGGCCGCACTGCAGCAGCTCGTGGACGCCGGTACGCTCACCGACAAGCTGGCGCGTCAGGTGCTCGAGGGCGTCATCGCCGGCGAAGGCACGCCGCAGCAGGTCGTCGACGCACGCGGTCTTGCGGTCGTCTCGGACGACGGCGCGCTGATCGCCGCGATCGACGATGCTCTCGCCGCGCAGCCCGACGTGCTGGAGAAGATCCGCGACGGCAAGGTGCAGGCCGCCGGTGCCGTCATCGGCGCCGTCATGAAAGCGATGAAGGGTCAGGCCGACGCCGCACGCGTCCGCGAGCTCGTTCTGGAGCGCGCGGCGCAGTAGTCGCACACGCTGCCTTCTCGGTGGCGCCGCGATGTCGGCGGCGTCACCGAGAATGGACTCATGGGACGGGGTGACGGGTCGGGGCGGGTCGTCTCGCCGCCCGGTGCCGACGACACCGGCACCCGGATTCTTCACGTGGACATGGACGCCTTCTATGCGTCGGTCGAGGTCCTCCACGATCCCTCCCTGGCCGGCAAGCCGCTGATCGTCGGCGGTATGGAGGGACGCGGTGTGGTCTCCAGCGCCTCCTACGAGGCTCGTCGATTCGGCGTGCGGTCGGCAATGGGCGTCGCACAGGCTCTTCGGTTGTGTCCGCAGGCCGTCGTGGTCACTCCGCACTTCGAGCGGTATGCGAGCCTGTCACGTCAGGTGATGGCGACCTTCCACGACATCACCCCCCTCGTGGAGCCGCTCTCGATCGATGAGGCGTTCCTCGACGTGTCCGGCGCACGGCGGCTCTGGGGAACTCCGGGGGAGATCGCCCGGATGCTCCGGTCCCGCGTGAAAGCGGAGACGGGACTGATCTGCAGCGTCGGGGTGGCGGCCACGAAGCATGTGGCGAAGATCGCCTCCACGCGCTCGAAGCCCGACGGGCTGCTCATCGTCAGCGAACCCGACACCGCCGCCTTCCTCGCCGCGCTGCCCGTCTCGGCGCTGTGGGGGGTGGGGCCGAAGGCCGCGGAGACGCTGGAGGGTCGCGGCATCCGGCTCGTCTCCGACATCCTCGCCTCGCCGCGGGCCGTCCTGGATCGCGCACTCGGACCCGCCGGCGGGGAGCGCATCTGGCAACTCGCGCACGGCATCGACCCCCGAGCCGTCGAGACGGAACGCACGGAGAAGAGCATCGGGCATGAGGAGACCTTCCTCACCGACGTCGCCGACCCGGCAGTCCTGCGCAGCGAGCTTCGCCGGCTCTCCGATCGCGTCGCGGCGCGTCTCCGCGACGGAAGCTGGCGAGCCGGAACCGTCGCGTTGAAGCTGCGCTATGCCGACTTCACCACGCTTTCGCGCTCGCTGTCGCTGGCAGAGCCGTCGGACGTCGGCCAGCGGATCGGCGACGTCGCCATCGGCTTGTTCGACGCGCTGGAGCTGAGCCAGCCGGTGCGCCTGATCGGCGTGCGCGCAGAGAAGCTGCGCGGCGGTGACGGTGGATCCGTGCCGCTCTGGGATGAGGATGCCGAGTGGCGACGGGTCGACGCCGCCTTGGACGACGCGCGTGTGCGTTTCGGCGGGGGAGCGGTCACCCGGGCGAGCGTCCTCGGCCCGCGCCGTGATGTGAATGCTCTGCCGACGAATCCGCGGCTCCCTCGCACCGAGTGAGCTTCCCGGCTACGGTGGGAACATGCCCAATCTCGCACTCGAACTCGGCAAGCAGTCGGCATCGCTCGGCGTCAACAGCGTCTACGGCGAGCAGCAGGACGTCGACGGCATCCGCCTCATCCCCGTGGCTCTGTCGTGGTCGGGCTTCGGCGCCGGCGAGGATGAGAGCGGCAACAACGGCGGGGGCGGCGGCGGCTTCGCGGTTCCCCTCGGTGCCTACATCCGCAAGGGCGACGATCTGCGTTTCGAGCCGAACCTCGTGTCGCTGGTCGCGGTGGCGATTCCCTTCGTGTGGGTCGCGGGACGCACGCTCAGCCGCATCATCCGTGCCCTCAAGCGCTGACGAGGTCGATGCGGCGCTCTCGAGCGGGGTCGACCGCATCGAGTCCGCCATTGCGGCCTTGGAGCCGGAGATCACACCGATCGTCCTGATCGACGGACGGTCCGGCGCGGGCAAATCGACCCTCGCGCGACGGGTGCGCGAGCGGTGGGGGCGCCCCGTCAGCATGATCGGCCTCGACGAGCTGTATCCGGGGTGGGACGGGCTCTCGGCCGGTTCAACTCTGGCGCGGGAGTTCATCCTGATCCCCGTCAGCGAGGCAAGGGCGGCCGTGTGGCGACGGTGGGACTGGGCAGCCGATCGTCCGGGGGCCGAGGTGGAGACGCCCGCCGACGTCCCCCTGATCCTCGAGGGAGCAGGGGTGCTCACCCCGAGCACCGCGCCTCTGGCGCACGTGCGCGTATGGGTGGAATCGCCCGAGAATGCGCGGCGCGACCGCGCGCTCCCTCGAGACGGCGACACCTACCGGCCGCACTGGCGTCGCTGGGCCGACCAGGAAGAGGAGCACCTCCGCGCGCATCGCCCGCAATCGCTCGCAACGATCGTCATCGACGTCCCGTGAGGGCTGGAGGCGGTCAGTCCTCGATCGCCTGGAGCAGGCCTTCGAGGCGGAAGCCCAGCCAGTTGTAGACACCGAAGCGGGGGTCGTCGTCCTGCTCCTCTTCTGTGGTGATCCCGAGGCGTGTCGCGATCACCAGCCGCACCGCGGTCAACGTTCGCAACCACGCCGCGACGGCACCGGCATCCAGTTCGACGATCACCTCGGCCTCGGCGTCCGCGCGGTCCAGGTCTTGCGGACGCCGTGTCTGGCCATCGCGTTGCAGCGTCGCCAGCACCAGCGCCGCATCATCACGACGCCGATCGAGGAGGTCGTCCTGGGTCAGACGACGATACTCCGCGGCATCCTCCGGAGCGTCCCGGTAGCCGTCGGGAACAAGGCGCGCGACGCCCGGATCATCGACTCCGTCGATGGACTCGGCGAGCAGATCCGTGAACTGCAGGACGATGTCCGTGAGATGCGCGGCTTCCAGAGCGGACACCGCCATCCGCACCCTCGTCATGTGTCGGCCTTCCTGACGGTCGCCCAGAGGCCGTAGTCGTGCATCGCCTGGACGTGGAGCTCCATCTGCTCACGCGCGCTTTCGGCGACGACCGCGTGGCCCTCATTGTGCACCAGCAGCATCAGATCCTCGGCATGCTCGCAGACGTAACCGAAGTAACTACCGAAGACATGGACGACTTAGCTCATCAAGATGACCGGATCGTTCCAGACCACCGTCTGCCAGGGACCGATCACCTCCGAGCGCTCCTCCAGGCGGACATCCTCGAGGGGAATCGTCATGCCCAACCCAACTCGTGCAGGCGCTCGTCGTCGATCCCGTAGAAGTGCGCGATCTCGTGCACCAGTGTGGTGTGCACTTCGTCCCGGAGCTCCGCGATCGATCCGCAGGCGTGCAGATGCGGCTCACGGTAGAGGATGATCCGGTCGGGCAGCTCCCCGGTGCCGTAACGGTCGCGCTCTGTCAACGCCAGACCGTCGTAGAGACCCAGCAGGTCGAGGGAACCGTCCTCGGGCCGGTCCTCGACGACGAAGACGACGTTGTCGAGTCCGACGAGCATGCGCTCGGGCAGCAGATCGAGTTCGTCGGAGACGAGAGCTTCGAACGCGTCGGCGTCCATCTCGATCATGTCGACATCCCGATCGGGGAGAAAGTGGGGTGGCTAACGGGGCTTGAACCCGCGACCCCCGCGACCACAACGCGGTGCTCTACCAACTGAGCTATAGCCACCATGCGCCTGCTTCCAGGCAACCAGACGATTGTATTACACACCGGAGGCATACGACGACACGACGGCGGCCGCCGCGTCGCGTGCCTGGTCGCTGGAGGGCCCCGGCTCCGGAACGAAGACGGCCTGCCGGTAGTACGCCAGCTCACGAATCGACTCGAGGATGTCGGCCAGTGCCCGGTGGCCACCGTCCTTCGCCGGCGCGTTGAAGTACGCGCGCGGGTACCAGCGACGAGACAGCTCTTTGATGCTGGAGACGTCGACGCTGCGGTAATGGAGCCAGCGGTCGACACGCGGCATGTACTTTGCAAGGAACATCCGGTCGGTGCCGATCGTGTTTCCCGCAAGCGGCGCCTTGCCCTCGGGAGCGAACCTCTGGATGTACTCGAGAGCTTCGAACTCCGCCTCGGCCAGGCTGATACCGTCCGGGATCTCAGCGAGGAGCCCGGAGGTCTCGTGCATACGCGTGACGAAATCGTTCATGTTCGCCAGCGCCGAGGCGTCGGGTTTGATCACCACCTGGAAGCCGGGGTCGAGGACGTTGAGCTCGAAGTCGGTGACCACGATCGCGATCTCGACGAGTTCGTCGACGTCGAGGTCGAGACCGGTCATCTCGCAATCGATCCAGACGAGACGATCGTTCTCCGCGGCATTCACCATGCGTTCATCCTAATGAGGGCCTGCGACCTCGGCGCCGACGCGTCACGATCAGCGACGGGCCGGCGACCACAGTACGCTGGGAGAGCGCCTCCGTAGCTCAGTGGAAGAGCGACGGCCTTCTAATCCGTTGGTCGCAGGTTCGAATCCTGCCGGGGGCACCGCATCGAGCCGCCCGTCACGAGTCCGCGCCTGCCAGCTCGGCGCGCACGAGTGCTGCTCCGGCGGACAGTGCGCTCAGTTTGCCGAATGCGACCTCCCGTGACAGCGGGGCCATCCCGCAGTTCGAACTCGGAATCAGCTTGTCGGCGTCGACGAACGGCAACGCCCGCCGCAGCACCTCCGCGACCTCTTCCGGGGTCTCGACGTGCGCGCTGGCCACGTCGAGGGCGCCGAGCATGACCTTCTTGCCGCGGATGAGTTCGATGAGCTCGATCGGCACATTCGAGTGCTGGCTCTCCAGCGAGACGATATCGATACGCGAGCGCTGCAGAAGAGGGAAGGACTCCTCGTACTGACGCCACTCGGATCCGAGTGTCGCCTTCCAGTCGGTGTTCGCCTTGATGCCGTACCCGTAGCAGATGTGCACCGCGGTCTCGACGCGCAGGCCCTCCGCGGCGCGTTCGAGCGCAGCGATTCCCCAGTCCTTTCACTCGTCGAAGAAGACGTTGAACGCCGGCTCGTCGAACTGGATGATGTCCACTCCGGCGGCTTCGAGTTCGCGAGCCTCCTCATTGAGGATCGTCGACTCTAGAGGATCCCCGGGACCGAGCTCGAAT